>JAGNKX010000009.1 GCA_017999915.1 Spirochaetota bacterium | reverse complement strand
TGGGTACCCCGGGAATCGAACCCGGAACCTACTGATTAAGAGTCAGTTGCTCTGCCAATTGAGCTAGGTACCCTGGCACTGGCCTGTATCGGCCGGATTGTTCATACAATTAATTTCTTCAATTGTTGTCAAGGATTTTGTTTGCTTTATTTCCGATAAAGTATTGTTTATGTCATTGGCCTCATGTCGTTTCGAGCGAAGCGAGAAAACTTCTATTGGGCCATTTGAAAGATTTCTCGCCCCTGCGGGGCTCGAAATGACAATGAATGGAGGCATGTTAACCAAGTGCTTCGAATCAAAACAGATAGAAAGATAAAATAACCATGCATATACAATCAAAGCTGCCCGATGTGGGCGTTACCATATTCACCGTGATGTCCCGCCTCGCCAACGAGCAGGGGGCAATCAACCTGTCCCAGGGCTTTCCCGACTTCGACGTCGACCCGGAGCTCTTCGAGCTGGTAAACCGTTACATGAGGGAGGGGAACAACCAGTACGCTCCCATGCAGGGGGTGATGGCCCTGCGGGAGCGCATCGCCGAAAAGGCGCTGGAGCTCTACGGCGCGGCCTACTCCCCGGCAGAGGAGATCACCGTGACCTCCGGCGGCACGGAGGCGCTCTTCGCGGCCATTACCGCCGTGGTCCAGCCCGGGGACGAGGCGATCCTCTTCGAGCCGGCCTATGACTCTTACGCGCCGACGGTGGCCCTCTGCGGCGGGAAATCGGTGTACTGCCCCATGGGCTTCCCCGATTATTCCATCGACTGGGACATGGTGAAGGATTCCATTACGCCGCGGACCCGCTGCCTCATCCTTAACTCGCCCCACAATCCCTCCGGCGCGGTCCTGTCCCCGGCGGACATCGACGCCCTGATCCGTATCGTATCGAACACCGGCATCTACATCATCAGCGACGAGGTGTACGAGCATATCCTCTACGACGGCCTGCGCCACGAAAGCATGGCGCGCTACCCCGAGCTGGCCGAGCGGAGCTTCGTGATCAGCTCTTTCGGAAAGACCTATCATACGACGGGGTGGAAGATCGGCTACTGCTGCGCGCCGAAGAGCCTCTCCGTCGAGTTTCAGAAGATCCACCAGTACCTCACCTTCGCCTCCAACACGCCGGTGCAGTGGGCCTATGCGAAGTTCATGGAAAAGAAGGAAAAATACCTGGCGGTGCCGAAGTTCTACGAGGCAAAGAGGGACCTGTTCCTTTCCCTGATAAAAAGCTCCCGCTTCAAGGTCGTTCCCAGCAGGGGCACCTATTTCCAGATGCTGGATTACTCTGGCATCACCGACGAGGCTGATACGACCTTTGCCCGGCGGATGACCATCGAGCACGGCGTTGCGGCCATACCGCCGTCTGTCTTCTATCATGACAACAGGGACAACAAGGTGCTCCGCTTCTGCTTTGCCAAGAAGGATGAAACCCTTAAGGGGGCTGGGGAGCGCCTATGCAGGATTTAAACGTCACCATCATACAAGCGGACCTGGCGTGGCACGACGCCAGCGCAAACTGCGCCAGCTTTGACAGGATTATAAGGGGCCTCAGTGAGCCCACGGACCTGGTGCTCCTCCCTGAGATGTTTTCCACCGGGTTCACCATGGACCCGGCATCATGCGCGGAGGAGATGGGCGGCATCACGGTGATGCGTCTCGCGGAGTGGGCTCGGGATAAGGACGCCGATATAGCCGGGAGCGTGGCCATAAAGGAGAGGGGCCGGTATTACAACCGCCTCCTCTGGGCGCGGCCCGGCGGCACGGTCATCACCTACGACAAGCGCCACCTCTTCCGCATGGCCGGGGAGGATAAGGTTTACACGGCGGGGAGCGCCAAGACCGTGATCGAGCTGAACGGCTGGAAGATCAGGCCCTTTATCTGCTACGACCTCCGCTTTCCCGTGTGGTCCCGTAACAAGGGCCTTGAATACGACATCGCGGTGTACGTGGCCAACTGGCCCGAGAGGCGTGCGCCCCACTGGAGGGCGCTCCTCCGGGCCCGGGCCATCGAGAACCAGTGCTATGTTATCGGCGTGAACCGCGTCGGCATGGACGGCAACGGCGTTTCCTACTGCGGCGATTCGGCGGTGATAGATTACCTGGGTAACACACTCTTCGAAAAAGGGAACGAGCAGTGCGCTGCCACGGTCAGTCTCTCTTTTGATGATCTGGCGGAGTACCGCCGGGCATTCCCTGCATGGAAGGATGCCGATGAATTCACCCTCTCGTGACGGGGGCATCCTTAACGCCATTTCGATCGGAGGCGTCAACCAATGAAAATCATATCGTCCTGGAGCGGCGGAAAGGACAGCGCCCTGGCCTGCTACCGCGCCATGAAAGAGAATCATACAGTCCGGAGTCTGCTTAATCTCGTGTCAGCCCGGGAAAAGCGCTGCTGCTTCCACGGCACGGCCCCGGCCCTCCTGGCGGACCAGGCCCGGTGCATCGGCATCCCCTTGGTACAGCGGGAGATGGGAGAGGAGATGGGGGACTACGAGCGGGACTTCAAGGAGGCTGTCCTTGAACTGAAGAAGCAGGGCCACGAGGGAATGGTCTTCGGCGACATCTACCTGGATGAGCACAGGGAATGGGTAGAGCGGGTCTGCGGAGACATCGGCGTTGTCCCCCTGGAGCCTCTCTGGAACAACGATCCGCGGCGCGTCATCGAAGAATTCCTCGATGCCGGGTTCAGGGCTGTCATCGTCAGCTGCAAAGAGGATCTGGGCAGGGATTTCGCCGGCCGGGAGCTTGACCGGGAGGCGCTGGAGCGCCTGGAACGACTGGGGATGTGTCCCTGTGGCGAGAACGGGGAATACCACACCATCGTCGTTGACGGGCCCATCTTCAAAAAGCGCATCAAGATACAAAAGTCCAGGCCTGTCCTGAAAGATGGGTTCTGGCGGCACTGGGCCCTGGACATACAGGCCTATACGGTGGAGGAACCATGATAGACAGCGATAGGCGCGGCGCCTTGTCCGAAGAGGAGAAGGGGAAACCCTACGCCCAATACTTTTACCGTAACCTCGCGCCGGTTCCGGACGAAATTCTCCGGAAGATCAACGGCGGCCCCATCGATCCGCGCAATGCCCTCTTGTTTCATGAAATAAACCGCCTCCTGGAGCCCGGGTATCTTCCGGATGAAACGGGCTACTGCGTTATGGCGGACAACAGCTGTTATGTTTCTGTCTTCACGGACATGGACGGCGTTACCGGCGATATGCTGGACTGGTGGTTCTGCTGGCACGCGCTGGAGCCGCTCCGCTACAAGATCTGGTATCCGGGAGCGCACATGGGCATCACCGTGAAGGACAGGAAAAGGCTCGAGGATGCGTCCCTGCCGTACCGGGAGCGGTACCGGAACAACCCCCAGTATCCGGTGGAGGATGTGGGTGTCGGGCCGGACGTTCTTTCCATAACCTTCGTGCCGCCTCGGGACTTCGGTTTCGACGAGTCGCGATTCCGGGAGGCCCGTGTCGCCACGGTCATATGCGCCATCGTCGGCTCTGTTACGAAAAAGGCCCGGCACACGCGAATGTGCCATTTCGTCCGCGAAAGCGGGAAAGGCGTGGAGATGAGGAGCCGCTTCTGGATCGGCGGCAACCTGAAGCTTGACTGGCTCCCGGAGAGGTCTCCGGTGAGCCGGCTGATAAACAGCCGTCTGATACGGAAGCTGATGATCCCCCGCGACACGGGGCGTCAGATGGCCTTCCACTGCGCTCAGGAATATAAAAACCTTGCGTCAATTCTGCCTGATCTATACCGCGATTATGGAAGTGAAGTTCGCTGAACACCGGCACCTGCACTGCGAATGCGTCTGATGGAGTGATCAATCCTTGAGGAGTATGCCGGGATTAACCGCCATATCTCCGCGGCGGACTTCGAAGTGAAGATGGGGTCCCGTGGTCCTGCCGGTATTCCCCGAATAGGCGATGACGGCTCCCCTCTTCACCGTGTCGCCCGGCTTCACCAGGGGCCGTGAAAGGTGGCCGTAGTAGCTCCGGTAGCCGTGCTCGTGCTGGACCACAACGAGCTTGCCGTATCCCCCCTCGAAGCCGGTGAATATCACTTTGCCGTCCCGCGCGGCCATGACCTCGGAGCCGCGGGGGCACGACACGTCAACGCCGGAATGGAACTCGACGTCGCGGTAGTTGAAGGGGTTCCGCCTTTTGCCGAAACGCGACGTGAGACGGGGCCCGCCTTTCGAGGGAAGGGGATACATGAAGCCGGTCCCCAGGAAGAGCGATTTTTCGAGGTTCGATATTTTGCCGCAGGGGATGAAGATAAATTTCTTATTGTAGTCGCGGCACCTGTTGGCCCGGTACACGTATTCGGGGCGGATCTGGTTTTCCCTGAGCATCTTCGCGATCCCTTTCGCGTCATCTCCCCTGGCGATGACCCCGCGCATGTTGGGGATGTAAATTTTTCTCCCGGGTGTGATATCCTTCGGCGTGGAGAAGCCGTTCACGGAAAGGAGCGTGTCCATGTCCTGGGAGGAGCGGGCCAGTATCGTCCAGAAGGTGTCTTCCTTCTTCACGCTATAGGTGTAGAATTTAAGCTCCGGCAACTCACGCTCCGGCCGCCTGCTTTTGATCACGTAAATGCTCTTCCTGATGTCGTTCCTGAGGGACTTGACCGTGTCGGCGCCGGGAACCAGGTTTTTGATCTCCGTGACCCGGTCAACGGCAGCGTCCGCCGCCAGGGGGCAGAGCATCAGGAGGAGTGATATGCATACTGATAATTGTTTCATGGCGCTATAATCGCATATGTAAAGATACACTTGATTATCGGCAGAAAAGGGGTATCGGTTAAGATAATATCCTATATGACATAATAATTTTAGGTGGATAAATCACTTTACGGGCGGAGCCCCGTGCGGTATTGTCGGAATTTTGCATGGGTGATATCATGGGGAAGCCGTGATATGGAGCACAGAAAGATTGTCAAGGTTCCCCATGAGATACCGTACCCCTCGATGGAGAGGATGAAACCAAATCTGCGGCAAAATGAAAATCTTTTCTCGCTCATCCCTTCAGATGCGGCATTAATAGCGGGAAAAAGAGTCCGGTGAGCCTTCCGGGGTAAAAAATGTATCCCTTCCGGAAAATCGAATTGACAATAAAATTTACGCGGATGTATAGTGACGCAAATGTAAACGAGGTACGAGGTTACTATGGCTATTGCAAAGGCAAGCGGTGATATAGCGAATAACGTGATCGGAGAAAACTCCTATTTCACCGGGACCTTCCTGATCAACGGGTCGCTCAGGATTGACGGCAGGTTCGAAGGGAAGTACCTCCAGGCCGAGCAGCTCTACATCGGCTCCACCGGCAAGATCCGCACCAATATCAACGCCGTGTCGGTCATCGTGGAAGGGCTGGTCATAGGAAACATCAACGCCTCAAGCCGGGTGCTCCTCATGCCGACGGCCAAGATCCTCGGCGACATCAAGACCCCGGAACTCATCATCCAGAACGGCGTCATCCTCGAGGGACGCTGCACCATCGCCAACGACCTCCGCTCGTCGGCCAAGGACCTCATCGGCGCGGAATACGAGAAGAACAAAATAATCCCTGAGGAGTTTCTTGCAAAGAGAAGTTCTTAAGCTCGGCGTCACCGCGGGGGACCCCGCCGGTATCGGACCCGAGGTTGCCCTGAAGGCAATTAACGCGCTCAACGACATATCGATCATTCCCGTTTTAATCGGCCGTTCATCCGTAATGGAAAAGAATTATCCTGACTTGTTTTCTGGATATGAAATCATAGGGGCACGTCATGCCATGCCCCCGCTGGTAGTCGGGAATAAATACCTCTATGATCTTCCCATCGATCTCCCTATTCCCCGGCCCGGCGCCGGAACTCCCGATACCGGTAAGGAGTCCCTCGGCTGCATTGACGCAGCCATAGAGCTGTGGCGCGCCGGCGCGATAGACGCCGTGGTGACCGCTCCGGTGAGTAAAAGCCTCATCGAAAAATCAGGTGTTCACTTCACGGGCCACACCGAATACATCGCGGAAAAGATCGGGGAGATCAATCCGCTTATGATGATGTTTTCTGAAAAATACCGAGTGCTCCTCGCCTCGACCCACGTGCCGGTGTCCGCCATCATGGAGGGGCTCGGCCTGGAGCGGCTGCGCGCCGTGATCCGCGCGGGCTATGAATCGATCAGGTCCATCGACGGCGGCACGGTCAAGCTCGCCGTTGCGGGCCTTGATCCGCACTGCGGCGACGATGGCGCCATCGGCACTTTCGACCGCGACGTCACAGCCCTGGCCGTGTCAGCGGCGAGGCAGGAGGGGATTCCCGTGGACGGCCCCTTCGCGGCCGATACCCTCTTCATCCCTGCTGTGTGGGAGCGCTACAGCCTGGTCATCGCGCAGTACCATGACCAGGGCCTCATCCCCTTCAAGATGCTCGCCTTTGACGAGGGAGTGAACGTCACCCTGGGCCTCTCCATGGTGCGCACCTCCGTGGACCACGGCACCGCCTTTGATATTGCCGGGAAGGATATGGCCCGGTGGAGCAGCATGATTGAAGCGATCCGGCTGGCGAAGAGACTGGCAAAGTAGCGGGCACGGCATGCCGTGCCCCAACAGCAGACCGCGTCCCGGCAGCGTGCCGTGATTGCTGATAATAATGATAATTATTCTGGAGGAAGAACAATGGCCAAGAAAAAGAAATCCATAGTTAATGATATTACCCGGAGGACTTTCATAGCGGGCGCCGCAGCCCTGGGCGGGGCAGCGCTGCTGCACCCCCTCGGCGGCTGCAAGAAAGATAGCAAGCCCGTCGGAGGCGACATCCCGGCGGAACGGTCAGCCGCCTCCAAAGAGGTTACGGTCACGGGGAGCCCGGCGGGACGCCTCCTCCTGAAAAAAGGCCTCGTTATCGACGGTACCGGAAAGAAATCCTTCATCGGTGATGTACTTGTCAACGGGAACACTATAGAAGCTGTTACCACCAATGATCTAAAGTTCCCGGGGCGGACCATCGACTGCGCAGGTAAGGTGATCGCTCCCGGCTTTATCGACGCCCATTCCCATAACGACTGGGCCATGGCGAGGAGAGATCATTCAAAATTCACAAATGCCTTTACGGCCCAGGGTATCACGACTTTCGTCACCGGCAACTGCGGCTTTGGCGCCGGCGGATTTGAAAAAAATACCAGGTTCAAGGACCTTATTGAAAAGGGGGGCAAACTTTTCAATAATACCAACATCCCGTGGTCCTCGATGGATGAATACTTTGCGCTGGTCCGCAGCCAGGGACTGACGCACAATATGGTGAACCTGACCGGACACGGCACTTCGCGCATGTCGATCCGCGGGTTCAAACCGACACCGATGAACAAGGAAGAGATGAAGAAATTGCTCTCGCTCCTGAACGACGCGATGGAGCAGGGGTGCTATGGCGTGTCCCTCGGACTGCAGTACGAGCCGGGCATCTTCGCCACCGATGAGGAGTTGAAGCAGATCGCCCAGCTGGTGAAGAAGCATGACAGGGTCCTGACGGTCCACCTGAAGGCATATTCCTCGCTCTCTCCCACCTATCCCATCATTCCCTTCGGCAAGGCCCACAACCTCCTGGCCCTGAACGAGATGCTGAAGCTGGCCCGTGAGACCGGTGTGCGACTCGAGGTTTCGCACCTCATCTTCGTGGGGTCCGATACATGGGACACCTGCGGCAAGGCCCTGGACATGATAGACAAGGCCGCCCGGGACGGCGTTGACGTTAAGTTCGACACCTACGCGTATCATTGCGGGGCTTCCATCATCAACGTGATTCTGCCGGCATGGTTCCTGGGCCGGGTCCCGGAGGTCTTCAATGATAAATCGGCCCTAAGGAGGCTGAAGATCGAATTCATGGTGATCAAGAAACTCCTCGGCTTCGGCTATGAGGATATCCAGATCACCAACGCGGGGAAGCCTGACCTGGATAAGTATAACGGCATGTTCCTGGAGGAAATCGCCAAATCAAGGAACATGGACCAGTTTGATAATTACATCGACCTGGCCAAAAGAACCGAGGGGAAGGCGGGAGTGCTCAATCACCGGTACAGCAACCTTGAAAACATCAAGGATCTCATGAGTCATCCGGCGGCCCTGTTCATGACCGACGCCTGGGTCGCCCCCGAAGGGGTGCAGAATCCCGCGGCCTTCGGGTGCTTCCCGAAGTTTTTACAGTATGCCCGCGATTTCCGAAACATCAGCATCGAGGAGGCTGTGCGGAAGATGACAGGCGCCACGGCGGAGCGGTTTAACGTGAAAAAGCGGGGATTCCTCAGGGAAGGATACGCGGCGGACATCGCCATCTTCGACTGGAAAGCGGTTAAGGACAATAATACCGATAAGAATACGAACATGGCGCCGTCCGGGATAGAGGCGGTGTTCATAAACGGCAAGCAGGTGGTTGATAAGGGAAAGGTGGACGGATCGATACTGGCCGGAATGGTGCTCTGACACCCTGATTCGTCACTGGGCTGAGAGGGTTTCCGCGACGGCCTTGCAGAAATTTTGTATTATCTGCTCCCGGTTTGCCCCCGAAGCGGCGATGAAGAACGCCTTGCGGAGAACATTGTTTTTTTTCATTTTGACAAGGGCCTTCATTTCTCCTTTCATGAGCGATTCCTTCATGGTGTTGTTGTCGCTATAGGTAAATTTCTCGATACCCTGCGAGAAATAATAAATGACGATTTCAATCCGGTCATAGCCGGCCCTTGTCGGAACGGCACGGGGAAGGTCAGCCTGTAATTCCTGCTCTCTCAGGTCAATGCCGCGAGGTATCTTCAGCAGCACATCGCCGGATGTTGCAGAAAAGCTCAGGGACAATAATAACGATAACAGCACCTGCATGGCATTTCCAGTGGAGAAGCGGTTCGCATTTTTGAATTGTGACAGTCATAGATTTTTTATATTGATTTGTAAATACAATAAAAGAATGGTTTGCTTTTTTTAACCTATTCGATGGCCACAGGCAGATGAATATAATGGACATGTTGCGAAAAAATTTATTTTTGTACCGGGGTTTCGGGTCGATGCCCCTTAAAAAATCCCCTGGAGAGGGCTTCTCCGAGTTCGGGACGCAGTTTCCCAACAAATCTAATCATGAAATGCCGGTTTTTTTCCGATTAGTAGTAGGGATATATTTTTTTATTGTAAGACCATGGTCACCGCCATATACTGATAGATGAGGAAACCATATGAATGAAGCCTTGATAATAAAATCCGTTTTTCTATTTATTGTCCTGTGGGGAATCGGCATTGCCATGCTCTGGTTCAGGCAAAGGATAGAACTGGTGTGGAAGATCATCGCAACGGTAATCCTGGTTTTTTATGTATGGTTTTTCTTTGATGAGATCAGCAGCGGTTATAACAGCTTTTCCGCAGGCTGGTATGGATTTCTCCTCAATTTTCTCAAAGAGATACTTTCCCTCGTGTTCGTGAATCTTTTTTTCATCTGGCCCCTTGCCCTTGTCCTTATATTCTACAAGGCTGACGCAATCGGGGCGGAGAGACTGCTGAAGTTTCTCTGTGTACTTACCCTCGTGCTCTGGATCATTTTCATTGTGTATTTCTTTTTCAGCAAGGGAATCGATGAGTTCATGATTAAGAATTTCAAGGAAATGGTGCCCGGTGCGAAATAGGATCATCATAGGCTATGCCCTTGTCCTGGCCTTGGGGGCATTTTCAGCGCCTGCCGGCGCTTCGCAGCGGGAAAATTCATCGGAGCTGTACCGGAAGGGTGCCCGTCTGGCCATCGACGGCCAGCTGGACAAGGCGATCCTCGTATTCAAGAAAGTCGTCGAGATAAGCCCTTATTACTGCATGGGACATTACGGTCTGGGCAAAGCATACCTGTATAAATACGGCATGATGGATGACGCCATCAGGCACCTGAAAACATCGGTCAAGCTGGACCGGAAGCTGGTGAAGGGATATTTTTATCTCGGCCTGGCATATTTCATGGCTAAGCAGTACAGGCAGGCAGCCGCGGCCTTTAAATCCGCCTATGCCTATGATGATACCTATATCGAGGCGCTCTATAACCTTGGAGTGGTCTATGAAATAATGGAGCAGAGCTATAAATCTTCACTCTACTACCGAAAATATCTTGGGGAAAAAGTCAAAGAAGAAGAGGATCTTGTCTTTTAATCAACCCGCGCTGATTAGCCTTTTTTCATGCAGTTCCTGACTATCCTGGCTATGGGTTTGCCATAGTGCCTTTCGATTTCCGTGAGGCATCGCTTCTGTTCCGATGGGATTTCTTTCTGAATGAATCCGTAGAGGCACATTCCTGCGATCTTGTCGTCTGTGGTCATTGTTTATTCCTTTATTATTATGCTTATCCCCGCAGGGCTTTCCGGAACCTGATGCCATTGTGCTGCATATCAAGTTCAGTATAGTTATCGGAATAAACAATACCGAAGCTTTACCTGCTATATTTTGAACAGGCTCCCTGCCTTTTTTTTACCAAGTTCATGGTCGTAATCGGCATAATCGACAAAAACCAGGTTCGGGAGTTTTTTCTTGGTTCTTAATACGATTTCGAATTTGCCTCCCTGGGCTTCCTTTGATGTGACGTATTTGAACTCCCTGCCGCATGACGGGCATTTTTTCAGATCCTTGAGCTCTATACCAATCTTCTTGCAAGCTGGGCAATGGCCGTACTTGTCGTCGACCATAACGATATGATCCTCGATGTCCTTGAGGTCGACTTCAGTCCAGACTCTTAAGTATTCCATATCGGGCTCCTTTTAGGAATATTTCATTGTATAAACCGGCTGCTTTGTCAAGAATATATCGTTAGACCGATAACAATCAGTTTCATCATTAAAGATTATCCGTACCGGATGCTGTAATGTTAAAGTGTTTGATGGATTCAAAGCTGTTTCGGATGAAATAATCGTTTACAATATCCATTATTGGCTTGATGGCCTCCTCCTTGCGTATCCTGGTGAAGAGCTCATGGCCATAGGTGGCGTTTTGCGTGTAATAGGCGGCAAAACGGTGACTCCTGCTCTTGTGAAGACGCTCTGGCAGGTATTCGAGCATATACTTAAGTACCATTATGAACGTCTCATGGATATTGACATCCAGCTCTGCATGACCGTCGTGCATAAGGTCAGCGGCAAGTTTGAATATCCAGGGTGATTTGACCGCTTCACGGCCGATCATTACGCCGTCGCATCCTGTTTCCTGTAATCTGTCCATTGCAGCCATGGGTGTATCAATATCGCCGTTACCAATTACCGGAATGGTAAGATGTTGTTTCGCCATGGAAACCAGGCGCCAGTCGGCCTTTCGGCGGAAGGAAAGCTTTGCATACCGCGGATGGATCGTTATAAAATCGACCCCTTCGCCTTCAAGCATTTTTATGAAGTTAATATAATACTCTTCGTTGTTTTCTGTATAGCCGGTGCGCATCTTTACTGAAAGTCGGACCGGGCAGGATTTCCGGCAGGTCCGAATTATTGTACGTGCCCGATTGTTATCGGTTAAGAGGTACGCTCCCTGGCCTTTTTTGACAATATCATGGTTTGGGCAGCCCATGTTGATATCCACCCCATAACATCCGTAATCCGATAGTATCGCGCATGCCCTGGCCATTACATTAGGATCCGATCCTAAAATCTGGTATATGAGAGGATTATCAAAATCCCGCTTATGGATCAATGGCTCATTATGGGGAGCGCATGCCGCAATAGCTCCAGCGCTCAACATTTCAGAGAAGAGGACTGTTTCCGGGCAGAATTCTTTAATCACATGGCGCAAAGCCGGAGTTGATGTTTCTGCCATTGGTGCCAAGAAGAGTTTTCCAGGCAGATGAGTGATATTGTGAAGTGCCACAGTATTCCGAAATTTTATGTATTTTCTATATTATAGCAGATTCTGACTTTTAAATATTGTGACAAGTATTTTTTCCGAAAACTATCAATCAATGGAAATAAGTTTTAGAAAAAGCCATCATTGTTTATTATTTTAGGAAAAAAATTTTATTAAATATGAATACTGATCGTATATATTATAGAAATACAAAAAAGAGGCAGTCATGAATATTGAAACTACTATTAATCTCAATTCTTACATTTTTTCATTGATATCAAGAGCTGCGTTACTGACAGGTTTATCTAAAAGCGATATTATTTCAAGTGTCATGCGGAGACTTGGAGATGATTATGAAAATATGACAAATACATGGACACGTGTGCGATATCAGAAACGAGATGCAAACCCATACTGGCATATCCTGCATATTACACTTAAGCCCGATGAGTATGAATACTTTTTGGACCTCAGGAAAGTTTTTAAATTTTCTGTCTCATGTCTTGTTGCCATTGCAGTAGAGAAGTATCTCGATGAAATTATGAAAATGTTGAGTGAAAATATCGATATCTATAGATATTGTAATTATCTGTTTACACGTAGAATTATTGATGGTGTTGTTTGCTGGATATTATCCTGGGGAGTGCCACGTCACCTAATTAGTGATTATTATTGGATTCTATAAATAGAAATATCATTATAGATTTTTAACTTCAGATAACATAGTTCTTGACGTTAATAAAAAAATATATAAAAAAGGGCACGGAAAATATTTAAGGAGTTAAATGTGGACTTAAAAAGACAGATAGGCTTAATTACCGCAATGATGATAATTGTAGCAGATGTTATAGGAACAGGTATTTTCATGACAACTGGTGAAGTACTTGCAATGACAGGAAATGCACAAGCTGTGTTGATACTATTCGCCGTCGGCGGGATCATTGCCCTGACAGGTTCATTGTGCTACGCGGAATTGGCTACTATGTGGCCAGAAGATGGAGGCGAATATGTGTATTTGAAAAAGATATATGGCCCCCTCCCTTCTTTTCTGTCAGGATGGATCTCCCTTATCATCGGTTTTTCACTTGCGGCTTCAATGTCCTCTATCACAGCGGTTAATTATATCAATAAACTTTCACCGGAAGGCATCTTTACTGGAGCATGGTTGCCAAAACTAATAGCTGCGGGCATCATAGTCTTTTTTAGTATTATTCATATTATTGGTGTACAGAAGGGCGGTCTTGTGCAGAATATATTGACGATCTTGAAGCTCCTGGTTGTTTTCTTGTTTATCGTGATGGGATTCTATTTCGCAGATTGGTCTTCTGTTGTCAGGTTGTCCGATAACTATCAGATTGAGGGTGGGGCTTCCATTATGAAATGGGGGTCGGCCCTTATTATTATCATGTATGCCTACTCAGGATGGAATGGCACTACTTATATAGCGGGAGAGATTCGTAATCCAGATAAGAATCTACCGCGAGCACTTTTTCTGGGAACTCTACTTATTATTGTGATATATCTTGCGATGAATGTGATATATCTGATGTCAGCACCAGGGGAAGTAATAATGACTGATGGGAAATACACCATTGGTGCATTGGCTGCGACGAACCTTTTCGGCCCGAAAATAAGCCCTATTTTTGATGCATGTATTGTACTTATTTTACTTTCCTCTGTTTCAGTGCAGATGATGATAGGCCCCCGTGTTTCTTTTGCTATGGCAAAGGATCGGACAATTTTCAAATCGATGGAACGTATAAACCAGAGGTACCAGACACCTGATCTTGCGATCTTTGTGCAAATGGCGATAGCAGTTTTCTATGTTTTTATAGGTTTTGATGCCATCCTTAAAATGCTCATATATATGGGCTTTGCCCTGAGCATATTCCCACTTATGACAGTTATCGGTATGGTCTATTTCAGGATTAAAAAACCGAATCTGGAGAGACCATTTAAAGTTCCCCTATTCCCGGTAATCCCTATGATCTACATAGTGCTCATGGTAGGAGTTATTATTACGACATTAATTGAAAAAACAATTCCGTCATTGTTCGCTATTGGCGTTGTGTTGGCGGGTGTTGTGATTTTTTTTGTGCGGAGTAAGTTTATAAAGGACTAGATAATAACTAAGGTCCCGGACAGCATTATTTTTCCGATGTATAAAACTTATTATTGTTTGATGTGCCAATATCCGGCCTTAGTTTCTCGGCTTCGTGGAGATAAACGTGTTTTATTTCTTCCTGTGGCCGGTCCATATTGACATGTAGGAGCACACGAATACAGCTTTTAAGGCTGCCCTGAACGGGTATTTCCATCGTGCAAAAAAGAGGTGTATAAATCCACCCCATCTGACGGGCGGCCACTGCCGGGAATTCGGCATTAAGGTCGTCAGTTACTGAGAAAATGGCCGATGCTATATCCTCAATGTTAATATCATTAAGCTTTACCAATGCTTCCAGCATTTCTTTTGTCCTGGCAATAATATCGCTTTTTGTATTGGCCGGGGCAGTAGTGGCGCCCCGTATTCCTCGTACCGCCATTACCTTACTCCCTTCGTTTAATATCCGCACCAATGGATACCATCAGGTCGGAAAAATTTGGAAATGTTACTGTAGCCGATTCGGCCGTTTCTATAATCGTTTTTCCCTCTGAAGCTAGCCCAGCCACTGCCAGGGCCATTGCGATACGGTGATCGTAATGGCCATTTACCCGACATCCACGGAGTGAGCTTTTTCGTATGATAAGACCATCTGGCCGTTCCTCTATGTTTGCACCCATCTTGATGAGTTCATCATGCATAACCTTGATGCGATCGGTCTCCTTGAGACGCGCCTGAGGTACATTGATAAGGCTGGTTTCCCCCTCGGCAAAACAGGCAGCCACTGACAACGCCGGGAGGGCATCCGGAATGGCGTTAAGATCAAAGACGCCCCCCTTGAGGCTGCCTCCCCGTATTGTTATCGTTTTTTCTCCAATGCTGACTTCGGCACCCATTACTTTAAGAATATTGACCACCTCTTTGTCGCCCTGCGTGTCATTCCAATCAGGTCCCTTAAGGATGATCTCAGAACCGGTAATTGCCGCCGCAACCAGAAAGAATGTCGCTGATGAGAAATCCGCTGCGATATATTCACGAAAAGAAGGGTATTTCTGCCCCCCCGGCACTGAAAATGACCTATAGTTATCGGTGGTATACCTGATTCCTAACCGGTCATGCCAGCCCATGGTCATAGTAACATAGGGTTTTTCATTAAGAAGGGGAACATGGATAACCGTATCCCCGGCAGCGCACGGCGCGGCGATAAGAAGAGACGTCAGGTATTGAGATGTAACGGCTTTAATCGATGTTTCTCCGCCGATGATTCTCCCGCCGATAACAATCGGCGGCATGCCATTGCCCCTTGATGAGAAGGCCTTGCCTCCCAGGTCGTTAATCGACGCGATGAGGCCTTCGGCAGGGCGGCTGCGGATCTGGTGGTCGCCGGTGAACACCGTGTACCCGTCAACAAGGGATGCGATGCCGAGGCCGATATAGAGGGATGTTCCCGAATTGCCCACGTCGATCACATCATCGGGCGCGGCCATGGCGCCGCCGGTGCCGGTGACCTTCCATTTGCCTTCGGAAGCCTCGACGCGGGCGCCAAATTTTTGTATCATGGACCTGCATGAGCGGGTGTCGGCGGAATCAAGGGGCTCCTCGATAATTGACTCTCCCGATCCGAGAAGGGCGAAGGTCAGGGCCCGGATGGTATGGGACTTGGATCCGGGTATGACGACGGTTCCTTTCAGGCGAGACGGGTTAACGATGAATTCCACGATTCCATGTCCTCACTGTTCATATCTTTATACGAGGAGCAGATGTCCTGTTTACAGGAAAAGGGCGCCGGCGCAAGTATTTTTTACTGATTTGTTTTCGGCTTCTCCCGCAGATATATGCTGATATAGTACGGTTCCGATATCAAGCTCTTCTCGAGATCATAGAGCTTGACGAATTCGTCAAGGTTATCGTCGATTATGCCCAGAGGCGCATCTGTGCCACTCTGAAAATAGGCATTGAGGTAATTCGCCAGCAGGAACAGGTCGATCGGATAATAATCTATGGAGCCTTTGACAAACTTGAACTCGTTCAGCGTAAGGACGGTCTTCAGATCATCACGCAGGTAGTAATCGTTATGGAGAGGGAAGGCCGCCTTCATGAAGTCGTCATAGAGTCCCTCAATGTCGTCATCGAAGAGGACCACCCCGGCCATGAAAAGCACGCCGTCAAACTGCAGGGCCCTCCTGAACTCGTCTACGACTTTCCCCGATTCGAGAAAATTCAGGTTGTCGATGCAGATAAGGAGGTCCGCGGCGTAATAATCGATGGGGAACTCGTTGAACTCGCCGTTAATGAGATGTATCCGGCTCATGATTGGGTCCCCGGCATGACGCTTCAAAAACTCCCTGATGACATTCATTGATGGCTCCACTGCGATGATATACGCATCAGAGCCCTTGGCCAGCTCGTAGAGAAGGTGGCCGCTACCCAGGCCGGCCTTAACGATGACGCCCGGATTGTAGGTCGAGATGACGTCGAAGAGGCTTTCGCGGAGCTTTTCTGATCTTTTTTCCGGTTCGATGACAACCCTGTTGGAGAAGTCATAGTTTATAAAAGAGACGATTTCATTCAACCTGCTCATGGGGAACCTCTCATGGATAGGTTATCATCAGCGGAATGGTTTTATGCAACCATTTTTTTATCGCATCGAGGGAAAACCCAGGAGCTCTGCTCAGGGTATGAGAGCGCGCAAAACATTATGCGACAAAATACCCGGTCCCGATACATCGGGCGGGATATTTTATTATACGGTGAGATGGTTGTCTTTTCTATAAGACATAATCAGAATTCTTATTGACAGCCTGACAAGCGGGTATAATTATTCTCATCATTGCAATAAAACTGCGGGCTTTCGACAGGTATTGGGATGGCGTTCCGGGGATTCCCGGGGTCGTCATTATCAGGAGATACGAGGAGGATCACATGAAGGACAATTCCGTGTATTACGATTCATACAAAGAGGAACGGGATCTCATCCTCGAGTATAACCAGGTCGATCTGAGCGATGCGAGGATCACGAACATCATGGGCATCGGCGTGGACAACGTTACCCGGGCCCAGGCGGTGGTGCGTATAATGGAAATGATAAAAAGCGGCGGCGTCTACCACATCATTTCCCTTAACCCCTACAAGATACAGCGGCTGAAAAGCAATACCGACCTCCGTCTCATATCCGGGGCCGCGGACATGCACCTTCCGGCCGGCGCCGGGATACAGTGGGCCGGCAGGATGCTGAAAACGCCTGTTCGGGAGCGCATACCCATCCTGAGCTTCATGATGGATATCGTCAGAATTGCCGAGATCAAGGAATACTCCATCTTCCTGGTCGGAGGCAAGCCCGAAGTGGCGGAACGCGCCTTTTTCAATATCAAGAAATCATTCCCCAAGATACGGATCGTCGGGCGTCACGGCGGCTATTTCAACGCCGAGCGGGAAAAGTCCGTCATAGAGGCTATCCGCAAATCGGAGGCCAACATCATCTTTGTCGGCCTTGGCTTTCCGAAAGAAGAGAAATGGATCCATACCATAAAGGGCGAGTTCAAGAACGCGATCTTCATCAGCGTTGGGGGCAGCATCGACGTCATATCGGGCGAAAAGAAAAAGGCGCCGGCGTTTTTCGTTGAGAGGGGCCTTGACTGGTTTTACCGCATTATTTCAAAGCCGTGGCGTATCGGCAGGCTGATGAGAACCATGATGTTTTATATAGGGGTGATTTTTAAGAAGCTGTTTTCCAGGAAATAACCTTACTTTTCGTACCTTCCGCGCTTTGCCACGGTGTCCCGCGCGCTCATGAGTTCGGCGTTGCTGAGTTTCCCCCTGCCGAGCGTGAAGTTGGAAAGGATTTCCCTGTTGTTGCAGGAGCGGCATTGTACGATCGCCTTTCCGTCCGAGGTCCATTCGGAAATTTCCACAAAGCGTGAGCTGCAGTTTCTGCAGAAAATGACCGATACGAAATTGCTCATGGCCCCCCCTTACGAATTGGTGTATGCTGCTATGGCCGCGTAATTATTGCAAGAAATATTTGCCGTCATTTATTCCACGCGCAGGGCGATGACGGATATATCTTCCCTGATGCCCAGCTCCTCGGCGAAATCGCCCGCAAAACTCAAAATGGACTCGATGATGCTTTCCGATCGCGGGAAATCCTTTTCAAGGAATCGCATCAGGTCCTTCAGCCCCAGCTGCTTTCCCATTCTGTTCTTGATCCTGAGTATGCCATCGGACAGCACGACGAAGAGGTCTCCCGGCTTGAGGGAAACGGCGACGCTCTTCGACTCCTCGATATTCTGCCCCAGGCTCCGCTTGCCGAACCTGAGGTAGCGCGCGACGCCGTCGCGGACCAGTATCGGGTAGGCGACGCCGGCATTGAGGAAGCGGAGCTTTCTCTCCGGGAGATCGAGGACGCCGTAAAGAAGCGACGCGTTGCGAATGGGCCGCTCGTCGTGTTCCATTATGAGGTGGAGCATCCGCACCAGTTCCACCGGGTTTCTTCCTTTTAATTTTGCAAGGGCCCGGATGGCGCCGCTAACGATTGACGCGTGCAGGCCGCCGGGGACGCCCTTCACATGGAGATCGCCGAGGGCGATGCCGATATGTTCGCCGTCAAGGGGGAACAGGCCGTGGAATTCGCCGCCGATCTCGCGCGCCGTTACTGACTTGGCTGTTATCCTGATTGGGCCGCGCTGGATATCAACGTCAGGGATGAGGGCCTCCTGAATGACCTGCGCGGAGACGAGCTCGCTCTTTATCCGCTCCTCTTCAAGGGCGTTCTGGAAATAAATGGCGTTCTGGACCGCCAGTGCGGCCTGGTCGCTGAAAACCTTGAAAAGGCCCATGTCCTCGTCGTTGAAGCCGGGCCTGTTGGTCGGGTTGATGGCCTGTATGACGCCGAGGAGCTTTCCTTTGAAGAGAAGTGGCGTGCAAATGATGGATTTTGTCGTGAAGCCGGTAATGCGGTCGAACTCCGGATCAAAGCGCCGGTCGTCGTACACGTTGTTGATGAAGATGGGCTTCCGCATTTCGGCCACCCATCCGGCGATTCCCTGTCCAAGTTTAATCCTATACCGCTCGGTCAGTTCCTTCCCTGCCTCTCCCAGGGCCACCTTGAAGACAAGATCGTTCGCTTTCTCCTCGTAAAGGAGGAGCGTACTGGCCTCGGTGTCCATGATGTCCTTGATCGTCTCCATGATCACGGTCATAAGCTTACCCATGTCAAGGGTTGAGTTGATCATGCTGTTGATGTTGACCAGCTTGGAGAGGTTGTAAATCTGGCGTTCGACAACGGCGAGATCGGCTGATGGCTGTTTTTTCTTGAACATAATACGGTCAGTTCCGTCCGGTTATGTGTTATGGGATGATCGGGATCCGGATTGCGTTCCGGCGAAAATGACGCGACGTACATCGCATCAGAATTGACCATAACGTGATGTGGAATAAAAAGCAAGCACTATTTTACTTAGTGTAAAAATCATTGGAGTAAAAGCTGTATTATCACTTCTTCATCGGGTCGGCAAAATGAAGTTTCCTGCCTTCTTCCTTATTATAATAAAACACATGTTATTAAGAAATTGTTACGCTTGGTAAATCTCATTTCTTGTTTCGTTGCTAATATTGCATGAAAAATGTTTTAGATGTTTTACACTCTGGTTACAAAAAAAATATTGACATTATAATTTATTTATTTTAGACTTTATGGGTGTTGGTTACAATAATAATGGATAAAGCCTGATTTTAATAATCTCTGTTGAGCAAGCGGGACTATTGGGGTCAGGTATTTTGTTATTTAGCTGTCTCTTGGTGGGAAAAATTTAAAAATGCTTTAAAATTTTTAAGGAGGACGAGGACTATATGAAGAAACTGTTTGTAGTCTTAGGGGCAATCCTGTTTGCTTCTACATTCATAGTGGGCGATCTTTTTGCCTATACGTACAGCCACAGCACGGGTTTTACCAGGACCATGGCCAGGGCGGCGACCATCAGCTCCCCTGATTCGGTCTACTACAACCCGGTTGGTCTGGTGAAAATTAAAGACGGTCTGTACCTTGATCTCGGCAACCAGGCTGGGATGAAACGGTATGAGCACAGGATCATAGGTGCCGCCAATTATCATGATGCGACACCTTCCTTCACAATCCCGAATTTGTCACTTTCCTATAAGAATGGGAAAGGCGCCATATTCCTTGCCGTATGTATTCCTGCAGGCGGCGGAACTGTAAATTATAAGAAGAATATGGGAATAATAACAAGTTCTTTATCGGGATTTCTGCCTTCAAGGTTCCCGCCGGCGCAAAAAATCAAGGCCACCAATTTCTGGATCCAGGGATCGGTTGGCGGCGCCTTCGCGCTTACTGAATGGCTGGCGGTCACCGCCGGTATGAAGTACAGCATGTTTTCCTATGAAGTATCAATGGGTTATAATGGATTCGGCACCGCCTATAAGAGCAAAACTTCGGCCAATGGCTTTTCCGGTTTCGGCGGCATCATGATCACCCCGATGGAAAAGATCAACTTCACGGTCCTTTACTCGAGCATGGTCATAGCCCGGGGCAAGAAAACCGACCTGAAGTTGCACTACAGCGAGATCGCAGAAGAAAGGCTTCCGGATTATCTTCTGTTAGGCCTCAATTTCAAGCCGAATGATGCCATAGAGATCCAGGCGCAATATCAAATGAACTTCAGCGGGCAGCGCAATTACGGATCAACCAGCACGCAGCAAATAGGCACGCTTTCCGTCCTTCGTGATTTCGTTTACGGCGGTTACAGTTATGACGCAGTGGCCGGAACAATTACAACCAAGCTGGGCGGCAATGTGCAGGATTACAAGAAGAGACTCCAGCATAAAGTCGGCCTCGGTCTCGAAAGCAAGGTCCACGAAATGCTGATCCTGAGCTGCGGCGTCTCCTATGAGTCACAGGAATCCTATCCCGCGGCGCAGAACCCGCTCGATCCGGATCTGAAGAACATCGGCGTCGGTATCGGCGGCAAGCTCATCGTCAATGAGCAGCTCACCCTCGAGCTGGCCGGTGCACGGTATTTCTACATAACCGACCATACACGGTTTGGCCTGATTAAGATGAACAAGAGCGTAACGTCTTTTGGTCTGGGCCTCACCGCGAAGTTAATGTAATACCGGAAAAAACAATCTGTAATATAAAAAGCTCTCTGATCGATGTCAGAGAGCTTTTTTTATGTCATTTCCCCGGTCAGCGTCGAATACCGCCGCTTAAATCCGGGATGGAATACGATGCCATAAGTCTGGTTCATCGGGGTGAATTATTCCATTTCATTTTTGTGTGTATGGTAATCCGGATCGTTCGGCCATACAGGGGGCATCGTTCCGGAAGGATGTTCTTCATGTTTTGCTGTATCATAAATTCAGAGGGAGAAACTTAGGACCGCACCCGGCCGGAGATCGGCACTCAAATAAAAAAGGCGCGTATTGGTGTACGCGCCTTTTTAGGGTTCTATGAAATTGAGCTCGCTACTTTATCTTCTCCGCCGTCATCAGGTTTGATTGGCCCTGCTTGTAAACATAGCCATAGCTGAAGGGGAGCCTGCCGGTCGATTTTTCATCCATCGCTTTCTTGAGATCCTTCTGCATGCGGTTGGCGAAGAGGCCGATGGGCCCGTCGTAGTAGCCATGGAAGGCGAGCTTCCACTTCTCCGGCTTGAAGTAGCGGAGGGGAACACCGGAATCGTCCTGCACCAGGTAGCTGGTGGACTCGAGGACCGCGGCACGGATCTTCGTGAACTTGGTGTTATCATTGTGCATCAGGTACGACGCCGACTTTATGATGGTCGCGTAGGGCCCTTCTTTTTTAAGATAGGGGATGAAATTGGGCGAGCTCGTCGCCAGGGCCTGGTCGATCACGTTCAGCATGTAATAGCGGACGGTCTTTACTTTCCCGGAGCCTTTACGGAAGGATATCTCCACGCCGGGTATGCGAGATTTCGGCGGGTTCTGCCAGTTGATCCGGTCGTCCGACGGTTTGCCCGGCGCCACGTCGCTGTCGGCGTCGATGGCGATTTTTCTCGCGTCAACGACTGTATAGCCGTTGGTGGCGAGGAAATACATCATGATGCCGCCGATGCTGTTGAAGGATTTGTTGCTCATCTCCGCGGCCATCCCTTCGGTCTTGAAAAAGTTCATGTGAAGAATATCGCCCAGGGAACCCCGGAGCCCGTTCAGGCCCTGGGTGATCTGTTCCGCCGACATGCCCGCCGGCGACGGTATCACTCCTGGCGGCTCGAGGCCGAACATGACGATGGTGTCCGCGTCCGGGAAAAAGGTGAGGGCGTTCATGATATCGGGCCCGCTGAAGGGATACAGCACCGAGCCGCTGTGCCGTGCCGGCTTGTATTTCTGCCACCATTCCGTGATCTTCTGAAGGTTCGGCTTCTGCAGCCTGTTCCATGCCGAATCCATCTGCTGGCTGTAGGATTTATAAAAGCCCGACTGGCTATACTGGTAGAGCTTCGATTCTTTGGGGATTTCCTTGCCGGCGAAGAGAAGGGCCGTTTCATTGATGCCTTCGAGAGGGGTATTTTTGGCGAATCCCCTGTCTTTCTGCTCGCAGTAGGTAAATGATATGAGCAGGAATACAATGGTCGTCGCTATGACCGGTTGTTTTCTTAAGATGTTCATCCGAGGTCTCCAGGTGAGAGTGATTATGCCGGTATCCGGCACTGCGAATATAGGAAGCAGGAATCAGTCGTGTCAAGCTTTTATGGCCGGCCGGTATATTTTTCTTGACTAAAATCAATTAAGCGAGCAGTTTGCTTTGAACAAGTTGAACGCCTGCGGCATGGCGTTGTAATATATTGAAAGGATTTGACGCGCGGAATGACCATGGAAAAGATATATGCGGCATTGATTCCGGTTCTGATGGGCGCACTGGTTCTCTCCGGGTGCGCCAAGATGCCGGAAAAGCTTGTCTCCCCGACCATAAAGATCGAGCCGGTGATCAAGGACAACAAGGAATTATATAGGCTGATGGTGAGCACGGGCATCCAGAACGAGAACAGCGATACCGCCTTTGTCGACATGAAGGGATCGGTCGTGTTCCTGGACGGCAAAACCCGCGTGCTGGCCATCCCCTTCACGCTGCCCGTCATTCTTCCCTTCGATACCGGGATCATCGAGGCGGAGAAGACCTATACCGAGAGTGAGATCATGCCCCTGGTGACCCTCTTCGGTTCCGACAAGGAAAAGCTCATGAACGAGAAGGTCCTCGAGCGCTCTTTCATCGACGAAAAGAACATAACCTTTGAACTGACCGAATACGGGAAAAAGAACATCCTGGACCTGCTGAAGGACAAAGTGAATGAAAAAAATTGATGATTCAAGAATATACCTCATCGCGGCCGTAACGACGCTGGTCGCGGCCATTATCCTCGGAGCGGTGGCCTTTTATTCGATCCTTTCGGTGGAGCCGCGGATCGAAACATTGCTCAATGCCAGGGACAATATCAGCGCCAACTACAAGAAGGCTTACCTGATGCTCCGCGATCCCCAGGTCTTCGCCGGATACGGCTACTTTGACGCCGAAGGGGTATCGGTAAAGAATTCCCTGGCTTATTTTGACAAACGGGTTTACAATGGCGAAGAAATCGACGCAACCCGCAAGGCTTATCTGGAACTACTTCTCGACAGGAGAAAAAAGGGTTCCGTCCTGACCAGGAATTCCATGGTCTTTTGCCTGATTCTTTCCCTGGTCTTCTGGGCCGTATTTATTCAGGAACGAAGATCTTCCGGAAAATAATAATCCTCAATTTATTCTGTCATTTAGGGCAGATGACGGTCTTTCCCGCTTCGGTGTATTTTTTCGCATGCCAATAGTATCGTTTTTTATCGCAGAGGGCGAAAATTTCCGGAGCCTTGCTCCGGGTATGAGAGCGCGCAACACATTATGCGATAAAAATCCCGAAGCCTGCCGCGGGGTTTTTTATATTCACAATTGATTAATTGTTTGATTTGTCAGCCTGATTTGTTATTATGGCCTGCGATCGCTTTTCGTAACGTTCATGAAAAAGAAGATAATGGTCATTGATGATGAGGAGCAGATTCGAAAGCTCCTCACGCGCATCCTGTCCACCTCCGGATACGAGGTGATCACGGCATCGAATGGAAAAGAGGCCATGGATAAGCTCCCGTCCGTATCCGTAGACCTTATCATGCTGGATATGAACATGCCGGAAATGGATGGATTGAGCTTTCTACGCAATGTGAAGGATAACAATCTTACCCATGTGCCGGTGCTTATGATCTCTGGCGAGCACAATCCCGACAATATCGTGGAAAGCTACAAACTCGGCGTGTATGATTTCATCCGCAAGCCGGAGCAGACCGAGGTGATGCTGAAGCGTGTTGAAAACGGCCTGAAAATCGGGGAGATCATCAATTTCAACGAGTTCATCAGGGTCGAGCTGTTGATGGCCCGGAAGCTGCAGAAATACCTTTTCCCCGAGCCGATCGTGAAAACGGACCGGGTGAAGATCAATACCTGGTCCATGCCCCTGTCCGACATCGGCGGCGATCTGTACGACTATGTCATTTTCAGGGACGACCGTGTCATGTTCTTCATTGCCGATGTTTCGGGTCACAGCATTTCCGCGTCGCTCTTTACAGCAATCGTGAAGATGGTATTCCGCAACGCCCTCCAGAAGACCGATGTTCCGGGGGAGATCATGGCGATCATGAACCAGGAGCTGTCGGGGAACCTCCCGGTGGAATCCTTTGTTACCGCCTTTTGCGCCCTGTTCAATCCGACGACGCGGGAGCTGACATATTCCAATGCCGGCCACCCGAATCCTTACTGTATCACCGGCGACGGCATGATCCAGCTGGGCGGGAACGATTCGTTTCTGGGTCCCATTGTCGGCGCGGATTACGAAACCCATACGATGAAGTTGGCGGGGTCCGCAAGCATTTTCGCCGTAACCGACGGTATTCTCGACATCATCAACGACACGGAAATGGCCGTCGGGGAAAAGCTCATCAATGAAGTCCTGTCGGCTAAGGAAAAAACCTCCCTCGAAAAGTTCAGAATGATACAGAAATTCGTGACCGGCCCCGATGTGGTGGTCATGGACGACTGCACCCTGATGCTTGTCGATCTCTCGTAAGCCATGGCCACCATACTGGTCGTATCGGATTCCCACGGAAACCATGTGAAACTGAACCGCATCATAGCCAGGGCATATCCCTTTGAATACCTCGTCCATTGCGGGGACGGCGTCAACGACCTTTTCCATGTCGACATCCCGGAGGGAGTCACGGTCGTGCGCGTGAGCGGCAACATCGATCTGGCCCGGTGCCCGGACATGGAGCGCATCGCCATGGTTGATGCCGGACCGGCGCGGTTCATGGTCGCCCACGGCGACCAGTTCGGCGTCCATGCCGAATACGATCGTATCGAGCGAGAAGGCAGGAACAGGAAGGCACAGGCGGTCCTCTTCGGCCACACCCATATCGCCTATCACAGGGACGGAAAACCCGCCCTGTTCAATCCGGGCCCCGCGAACAATGGCATGTACGGTCTTATTTCCCTCGGGAACCCGCTCGTGTTCACTCACGGAAAGATTGAAGACTAAAAACGCCGGCAGGGCCGGCGCGTCGCTGTTTCGATTGATTATCGGAGAGACTATGCCGAAAAGGTGGGATCTTTCTTGATCAGGATCTCCTTGATCTTGGCATCTCCCGCGGAAAAGTAAATGATCGGCGATTCCATCAGCGAATATTCATCGATCAGGCGGATGAAATCCTCATCGCGCCTGAGCTCAAGTAGGTCTATTTCCCTGAATTTTTTATTCCCGATAAATATTGCTTTCATGGTAAATCCTGTAAGATGGTGTTTGGCTAACTTCGCTTATTGCAAGGCGAAGTTACCAGTGCATTGTTAGGCTACAGCTGTTTTCTGATTCGTAAGATAAATATTCGTTGTTGCAATAACCGCTTGGCAAGTATTTTATATAAAACAAGGTTACAACCATTAATATATTTGTCCAGCATTTTTAGTGAGAATTTATTTGCAGGAAAAATATTTTTGAAAAAATATTTCTCCTGTTATGTCTGATAGGTGCATTTTTGTCATCATGCATTTTGGTCAAGTAGAAATTCTAGATGCTCTTAAAAAGACAGTGTGATTGCTTTCACGTGAAAGACATACGTGTTTCATGTTGTTCCACGGATAAATGACATAAACCATGGTGGATAATATCACTTCTCTTGTCGTGTACGGCATTATCCCCGGCACATGAGAGCCCTGTCCGGCACCGGATATATTTTTTTCATTAATAATAAACGGAATTATTCCGCCGTCGGGATCTGATCGGGACATTGCTGATATCGCCACAATGACAAAGCGATATTATTAAATTTCCGATTGACTTTTAAAGGTACGATAATATACATTGACCCCAAATTTAGGTCAGTGTATCTTACCGGCAGGTTCATTATATCATGAAATTATCAGGCAGATTGGCGTTCTTTTTTTTCTTTATTGTTTTATTGGCGTGCCCGGCCACTGATCTGTTCGCGTTTAAATTCGACTTTACGACGGTCAGCGATATCGTTGATAATATAAAGAAGAATTTCGGTAAGATGGATTCATACCAGGCGAATTTTACAATTGTTTCAGATAAAGGCGGCAGAACGAACCACCAGGCAGGAACGATAAAATACAAGGCCCATAACAAGCTTTGCATCGAATTCAGTCAGCCCATCGGACAGAAGATCGTTTCAAACGGCAAAACGATGTGGATTTATATCCCTTCCATGAACGTGGTGGCGGAACAGGACCTGAATTCGGACACCGGTATTTTTACATCCGGTTCAAAGAGCGGCCTGAGCTGGCTTTTTTCGAAATATCACTACCGTTTCGCCTCCAAGGATCAGCCCGAGACGCAGGATGACGGCACCAAGCGGTATACCCTCATCCTGAAGCAGAAGGAGAGCCGGAGCGGTTTCAGAAAGATGAAATTATGGGTCACTGAGCGGTATTTTATCATAAGGGCCCAGGGTGAAACATCCACGGGAAAGAAGGTCGATATAGCGTTTTCCGACCTGAAAACGAACGTCAGCTTGCCCAATGGCCTGTTCAAGTTTGACGTGCCCTCGCGGGCCCGTGTAATAAAAAATCCAATGATAGCAGAGGAGTAGATCTTGGAAAGCATCGGCGAAACATTACGTCAGGCGCGGGAAGCCAGAAAAATATCCATCAAGGACGTGGTCAAGGAGACCAATATCAGCCCGGTATATCTCCAGGCCCTTGAGGAGGAAAAATTCGACAAGTTTCCCAGTGAAACCTACCTCATCGGCTTTTTGCGCACCTATTCGGAGTTCCTCAAGCTTGATGTCGAGGCCATTGTCCAGGCATATAAAGGATACAAGATAGGTGAAAGCGCCACCCCGCTGGAAGAGCTGACCAAGCCGACGAAATCCAATTTCAGCATGATGGCGTCGTCCTTTTTAAATAAGAACCGCAATGTCCTCCTCATAGCCGGTGTTGTGGTGGTGTGCATATTCCTGATTTGGGGGATCAAGGCCCTCTTCACGTCAAGTGTCGATGTATCCAGCGGCGATTCTACGGACACTATTAAAGAAGAATACGCTAAGAACAAGGAACATGAAATAGAGAACCTCCGCAACCTGCAGCTGACCAACAACAAGGGATTCATCCTCGTGTATAAAAATGAAGCGGTCCAGTTCCTGGTGGAAAATAAAGAAGTTGTTTTTCTTTTGAAGAGCATCAACGGCGAAACCGTAACGCTGGAATTGCTGCCCGGTAAAAAGCTCTATAAATTCAAAATAGAGGACCCGCGGACCCTGACGATCGAGGGATGTCCCCGGGACGTAACCTTTACCCTCAAGGGCCTTACCGAGAACAGGGCAAAGATAATGGTTTCCCTGGGCGATAAAAAGGAAGTCGAAGAAAAAGTAGCCAAAGAGGATGAAAGAGAAACCAAAGCCGACAGCACCAGTGTCGAGGCGCAAAACCGGCAGAGCCTGAAAATAGTATTTGAGGCGGAATTTGTACAGAAATCCTTCATTGAACTGTACCTGGACGGCGTGCGCAAGGTGCGCGGTTTCATACCCCAGGGCCAGGTTGAACGCTGGGAGGCGACCGAATATATCCAGATCAAGATCGGCAATGCCGGCGGCATCAAGGCCCGCATCAATGGCAAGGAATTTTCCTTCGGCGCCGCGGGCCAGGTCGCGAACAAGGTCATTACCTGGAAAAAAGACGTCCAGAACCCGAACCTCTATCATATCGTGGTCAAGGACTGGTAAGAAAAGGCCTCCGGTAGCCGGGGGTATCGCGAGTCATTTGCTCTGATATAACTGAACCCCTCACCCCCTTGATCCCCCTCTCCCATTTCGGTATGTAGAAAGGAGAGGGGGAAATCTTGAGATAAATCACTTAATAAAGAAACCCTCTCCTTTTTACCAATTTTAATGGGAGAGGGTGTCCCGGAGGGACGGGTGAGGGCATTATTAGTTGAATAACCGGTGATGTATTGATTGAGGTTCCATTCCGTGTTTTCATCCCAGGACATATCCTTCTACATCATATCCCTCGGTTGCGCCAAGAACCAGGTCGATTCCGAGAGGATCAACGGGGCCCTGGCTTCCGCCGGGTATGCGCCGGCCGAATCCTCTGAAGATGCCGATGTCATAATCATCAATACCTGCGGTTTCATCACCGATGCCAAGGAAGAGTCGATCGAGGTCATCTTTGACGCCATAGGGCAGCAGCGGGCCGCGGGTAAAAAAAACATCAAGCCGTTTTACGGTGACAATACCATGGAAAAGCGCGATTTCGGCCGCAGGGTCGCCGTGGTCGGGTGCCTTTCCGAACGCTATCGCGAGGAGATCCTGTCGGACATCCCGGAGATCGATTTTCTCTATGGCCTGCCGGACGGCTATTTTGTCGATGCCCTGAGCAGGGCATTATCCGTCAAAATACAACCTCCCCGGTCCCTGCGGGAGCCCCTGGTCCGGGGGCTCTCCTACGCCTACCTCAAGATCTCCGACGGGTGCTCCAATAATTGCGCCTATTGCGCGATTCCCCTTATCCGCGGTCCTCACCGGTCGTGGTCCCCTGAGATGATTCTCGATGACGCGCGGCGCGAGGCGGCCCGCGGCGTGAAGGAGCTGGTCGTCGTGGCGCAGGACATATCCGCCTACCGGTGGGAAGATACGGGGCTCCGCGACCTGGCGGCCATGCTGGACAGGATCGACGGTATCGAGTGGTTGCGGCTGATGTACTGCCACCCCGATCACCTTGATGATGGCATCATTTCGATCTTCAAGGATGTGGGTAAAGTCGTGCCCTATATAGATATCCCTTTCCAGCACGTGAGCGCTCCCATTCTTCGGTCCATGGGCCGCACAGGCGATGCCGATAGTTATCGGGCGCTGATAGGGCGGCTGCGAGACGCGGTGCCGGATATCAGGATCCGCTCCACCTTCATGGTGGGATATCCCGGGGAAACAGAAAAGAATTTCGACGAATTGACGAGATTTATCGAAGAGGCTATTCTTGACCGGGTGGGGGCCTTTACATATTCCCCGGAGGAGGGGACGCGTGCCTGGGAGCTCAACGACCCGGTTCCGGCCGAGATCAAAAATGAGCGGTATCACCGCCTCATGGCGATCCAGCAGGAAATATCGGCGCGGAAGCTTGCCGCCATGGACGGAGCCATCGTGCCGGTCCTCGTGGAGGAGCGGATCGACGAAGCCACCTGGGCCGGCAGGTCCATTTATGACGCGCCGGAAGTTGACGGTATTTTTTACTTGACCGCGAGGGATGCTGCGGTTAACTCGATTGTTAAAGTCAGGGTCACCGGATCCACCGAGTATGACCTGATTGGTGAAATCATATGAAAGTACCTAAATTCATCTTTACCATCCCGAACCTTCTCTCCCTTTCGAGAATCGTGCTGATTCCGCTTCTCATCTATCTTATTTATGCTAAATTATGGATCTACGCCCTCGTTCTCTTCGCCGTTGCGTCCTTCACCGACATGCTTGACGGTTGGAGCGCCCGCAAGCTCAACCAGGAATCGGAATTCGGGATTTTCATCGATCCCCTTGCCGACAAGTTCCTGGTCATATCGGTCCTGGCGGCCCTCATGGTCCTCGATCCGTACCTGGAAATATTCGATTTCTGGATGATCCTGGTGATCGTCGGCCGTGATGTGTTGATCACCTTTATGCGATACCTGGCGATCCGGCGCGGCCAGACACTGAAAACGAGCCGTTTCGGCAAGGTCAAGACCGCTTTCCAGATGATCTCCATTGTCATCATCATCATGATTTATTTTGTCCGGAAGAGGGGGATCTATATAACTCACCAGTCGGTTCCCTACTGGATAATGCTCGGCGTCACGATCCTCACGGCGCTGTCCGGTGTGCGATACCTTTTTACGAACTGGCGCCTCTTTCTGCCTGAAAAACCGAAAGGGGAACCCGATACCTCCGCATGAAGATCAAGGAATTCCTGTTCACCGCTTTTTACGCCGGGTATTGCCCGATCGCTCCCGGAACGGCCGGTTCCCTCGTCGGGATGGCGCTCTACTTCATCGAATATCTTATCTTCGGCGAGATCAGCTGGGTCGTGAATCTGGTCGCTGCGGTCGCGCTGTTCTATCCCTTCATGAAGCTGGCCGATGAGGGCGAGCGTTTTTTCGCGGTAAAGGACCCTGAGATGGTAGTGATCGACGAGGTCATGGGATACTGGATCAGCGTGCTGTTCTATCCCTTCAACCTGAAGATCGCCCTTGCCGCGTTCTTCCTATTCAGGGTGATGGATATCGTCAAGCCCTGGCCTGCCGGAAGGCTTCAGCGTCTCAGGGGAGGCCTCGGAATTATAATTGACGATTGCGTGGCCGGGGCGTATACAAATGTAATTCTGCTGGCATCGGTCCTTGTGTTAAAGCTCTTTCATGTCGATATATACTAAGAGGAGCCATTTAACATATGATACACACTCTTTTCAAACTTCCAATCCTATGCCTTGTCCTTGTGGCTGCGTCAGGCCCGTCGCTGTATGGTGATGAGAAAAAGAGGCCTGATAAGGCCGTCGAGAAGGACAACTGCGCCCGCTGCCATGAATCACTGGATAAGGAGAACCTGAAAAAACCCGTGGATCAATGGTCGAAGAGCGTCCACGCCACCGCCGGAAAAAAATGCTCCTACTGTCACGGCGGCGATCCCACGACCGACGACAAGGTAAGGGCGAAGAGCAAAGAGGCGAATTTTATCGGCAAACCGAATAAGAAGACGATATCAGAATTTTGCGGCAGGGAGGGCTGCCATGTCCTGGCCCTGGAACAGTTCAAGCGGGGGCCGCACTATCAGACGGTGCTGAAATCCGGCGAACCGGGGTGTAATTCCTGCCATGGAACCCATAACATTCAGCGCTCGTCAATTGACGTCATCACCGTGTCATCGTGCACCACCTGCCATCCCGCCGATTACTCAAAGAACATTATAGCCACAATAGCCGGGATCGACAGGAGTTTTAACGCCATCGACAAGAATATCAATTACATCACGGAGAAGCAGGGCGAGGTCAAGAAGCTGCGGGAAAGGGTCAATCACGCCAGGCACCTGTTCCACCAGTTCGTGCACGTGTTCTCCCGCGAGGACATGGAGACCACCAAGAAGATCCTTGATATGGAAATAGAGAGCCTTGACTCGGATACCCGGTTGAAGGTGGCCTCTATCAAGCGTCTCGACATGCTGTACATAGCCATGCTCGTGTTCGGCGTGGCCATTGTTATCGGGATCACAACCTATTCGATCATCATGTACGGGAAGCGGAAAATCTGACGGCGTCCGCCACGGCGGCTGATGGCCGGTGCCGGCTCTATCATACTGTCGTATCATCGCTATGAGAAATCATTTATTCAACACCGATAAGCTTTCATATGTCAAGGGCGACAAGCCCAGGGTGGAGTGCATCCTCTGCGCCATCAGGGACGGCAATCCGGATGTAAAGAACTTCGAGGTGGCGCGCCGGGACGGCTTCATCGTTTCGGTCAACCTGTATCCGTTCAATCCCGGCCACCTGATGATTTTCCCCGAACGGCATGTTGAAAACCTCCGCGATCTTTCCGACGATGAAGCGGTAAATTACCATCGCCTGCTGGCGGATACTATCGATATACTTGCCGATGAATTCGGGCCCGAAGGTTTCAACGTGGGTTACAATCTTGGCCATAGCAGCGGCGCCAGCATTCCGCACCTTCACCTCCACGTGGTTCCCCGTTATAACAATGAGGTGGGATTCATGGATGTCCTGGCCGGGACCCGCCTTGTTGTGGCGGATCCGGCTGAATCAAGGGATCGACTTCGGAAACGATTTGCAAGCTTGTAGTATATCATCCAGGAAAGCGTCCTTGTGCTGCCAGCGCCCGGGTGACACATTGCCTTTAATCTGAAATGATTATGGCGCTACTGAAGCCTCGAGACAAGCAAAAAGCCCCGGACAGGTGTCTTTTAAATTTGGCGCATGATGCCTAAGCACCTCAAACACAACCAGTACAACTGCTATTGTTATTATCAGACGTATCATATGAGCATCCGTTACCCGTAATTTCAGGCTTTATTTATTCAAATTGAGCCTCATTGCAACGCGGTCTTTGAGTCCCCTTTTGTCCTCATCCTCAAGTTGTGCGGCCAGATTACCTTCAAGTTCATACTCTTCAAGGCGTCTGAAACCGAGCCTTTCATAATAAGGCGCATTCCAGGGTACTGTTGAAAATGTTGTCAGCGTCAGAGCGCTTAATTTCTGCGCTCTGGCCCAAACGGTGGCAGCTTCGATAAGGGCTTTTCCAATACTTTTTCGGTGATGGTCAGGATGGACATCAAGCTCAATAATGTACGCAATGTCTTTTATTACTCTTAGAACTATGAAACCCACAGGCCTGTTCATGCTATCAGATGCAACCCACAAACAGCCTTTGCTTAATGCTGCCTGAAGGATATATAAAGGAAGCGTCTCACTCCTGATATTGTCAGGAAGAGACCCTTCAGGAAATATCTCAGTGGCAGCAAGCTCGATTTCCGAAAGAAATCTCAAATCGTCAGCGCATGCTTGATGTATATCATAATTGCTCAACATTTTACTTATTTACCCGGAAAATATGTTTATCAAATTTCATTTTTTCATCTATAGGAAAAAGGTCCTTGTTCTACCAGTGACCAGGTGACACAATGCCTTTAATCTGAAATGATTATGGCACTAGTGAAGCCTTGTGACAAGTAAAAAGTTCTGGACAGGCGTCTTGAAATTTAACATCCGGTAAAGTGCCGTGTAATATTGAAGGGTTTCTCGACCATCTTTGAATTATTGAATTGCTAAAAAGCCCGAACAGCCCGAACCCTGCATGTTAATCCCTTAGCTGTATCGCTCTGGAAGCCATTGAGAAAAGTCTGGAACCACGAGGAGCTGGCTCCGTACTCAGACGAGCTCCAGTAGAAATCCTCGGCGAAACCGCCAATCAAGCCTCTATTATCATAGAGCTTGCCCAATTCATTTTTGGACGGCAGGTACCAGTCTGTGTAGCCTCCGTCAATACATGCGCGGGCCAGTCCTGCCGCATAGGTGCTGCCTGTACCATTCTGGGCGATTATCTTAACGGTATTTGACAAGCCGGTCCCCAGAGCGGTGCCTGTTCCACCAACTGCTGTTGCTTGATATGCCGCTATCGCCCAAATAATTGATACACCCTGATCTCCACTCGCGGCAATGAGACCGCGCTGTTCGCCCGCAACATATCCAGGGTCTCCAGTAGCCAGAATATAAGCCACCTTTCCGCCTAAAGCAGCTTCACCGACAGCTACTGCTGCTGTCGCGGGGAATACCGCGGTTATAACGCCAGAGTCGGCGCTGTTTGTGACGCTCGTTGACCCCGGCACGGTAAAAAAATTCGATGATACCCCGGTCAGGGTATATCCTGATTTGGCTGTCAGGGTAATGGTTGCCGTGTAGGCTTTGTCGCCGCCAAAACGCGTTGACCATGCCCAGCCCCCGTCCCAGGCAACTGTGCCCGTATACTGGGCGGTTTCTGAAATTGTTGTCACCGGTATCGCACCAAGAACCGGTGCGGTGACACCACTCATTGCGGCGATGTTTATAACCGTATTACCGGTCGATCCGCCTCCGCCCAGAAGCAGTAGCAGAAACGAGCTGTTGTCATCCTCTACATTATTACAGGAAGTGAAGCTCAGCGTTGCAGCAAGCATAAGTGCTACTAATACACGCATATATATCCCTATATTCATATTTACAGGACCCCTTTTTTTAAATTTAAAATCATTCTGTTAAAATTTATGGAGAACCACAAATCCCCAATAATGCAATAAAGCCCCTGAAAAGGGGCTTTATTGCATTAGTTTACTTGCTATTTTTATCCCACATTATTTCATTTTTGTCGCCCATGTTTATAAACCGTGACCGTTTTTTTATTTCTCTTTTTAAAATTCCGTCGGAGTCGGAAAGCTGATTCGTAGTAATTGAGAGAACTTGGCTGAATGTCGCAAAGGCGAACGAACATGCAGGGTGTCTGGTTAAAAATTTTAATTTTTACTCTGACACCTGATCGAAGATAATTATTAATTAATTGTTATTGACATTGTAACAGTAGATATGACATTATAATATAGAGTATGATAATATCATACACCAATTCTTTCATTTCTTATTTGATATAATAAAGGTGTCAGAGTAAACATCGGGAAGAGAGTTCATGCCTGGATCGATCCAATCATTAAAAAAAGCCGCCAATATCCTGAATCTTTTTACCCAGGAGAGCAAGCTATTCGGGATCACCGATATTGCGAAAAAACTGGAGCTTCCCAAGCCTACGGTCCAGAGCCTGGTGCGCACGCTGGAGGAGATCGGCTATCTCGAAAAGGACTTTGTAACAAGTAAATACATGCTCGGTCCCGCCCTTTTCCAGCTCGGTATGAGATTTATCGCCAACATGGACCTGGCGGTAATCGCCCGGGACTGGATGGACCGCCTCTGCCGTCAGTTTGACGAAGCGATCCACGTGGGCATGATGGTTGGCGTGAAAGTGGTCATTGTCCTCCGGGCGGATCCGGCGTCGCGCTACATGATATTCCCCCAGGCCGGCACTGTGATTCCCGTTCATACGTCGGGGGTCGGTAAGATCCTTCTCGCCTTCATGGAGCAGGAGCGGCGTGACGAAGTGCTGGCCGGGTGCGCCTATCCGAAGCTTACGGAGAAGTCCATTGACAACCGGGCCGATTTCCTGGCGGAGCTGGACCGGGTCCGCGGCGATGGTGTCGCCTTTGACCGGGAGGAGTCGCTGACGGGCCTCTCCTGCGTGAGCGGCCCTGTATTCAACAACAAGGGGCAGTGCATGGCCGCCTTTTCCGTATCCGGGAACGCCCATACCATTGAAACAAAGCGGGAGGAGATCATAAGCGCGGTGTGCTACGTGAGCTCCCAGATTTCAGCACAGCTTGGATTTCATAAAGGATAACAATCTTTACCGGCCGGCAATACATACATTCCTGGAGGATCATGGTGAAGAAAAAAGTAGTGTCCCTTTCGACCCTCGGCCCCGAGCTGTTGATGCTGATGATAAAGAACAACGGCATTGCCAATCCAGAAGACGTGGAGGTCATCGGGGCAAACCATCTGCCTGACAGTGATATCATAGAGCTGTTCAGGGATGCCGATGTCATCTTCGGAGATTTTACCTTCAATAAAACTATCACCGCTGACATGGCCCGGGCCTGTACAAAGGCGAAATTGATACAGCAGCCGAGCGTCGGCTACCAGAATATCGATGTCCAGGCCTGCACCGATGCGGGGATACCCGTGGCCAACACCGCCGGCGCCAACACCGTGAGCGTGGCCGAACATGTCGTGATGACGGCCCTCTGCATGGTGAAGAACCTCCTGGTGGCCCACCGGACCACGGTGGCTGGGGAGTGGCGCCAGATGGATATCGGCGCTGGTGAATTGCAGGGAAAGCTCTGGGGCCTCATCGGCATGGGGAGGATCGGCAGGGCCGTGGCGGAGCGGCTGCTCCCCTTCGGCGTCCGCATGGCATACTACGATGTGGCGAAGATGAGCGGGGATGATGAGGCCGGGTGCCATGCCGCGTACAGCGGGATGGAGGACCTCCTGAAAACCGCGGATATCATCAGCATCCACTGTCCCCTCACCGATGAAACCCGGGGGATGATAAGCGGCGGCAGGATTGCCCTGATGAAGCCGTCGGCGTTCATTATTAACGTGGCCCGCGGCGAAGTGCTGGACGAGGAGGCCCTAGCCCTTGCCCTGAAGGAAAAGCGCCTGGCGGGCGCGGCCCTTGATGTTTTTTCGGAGGAGCCGGTCCCCATGGGAAATCCCCTCCTCAAGCTGGAGGGGTTAAACGTGGTGCTGACGCCGCACATTGCCGGCGTGACCCAGGAAGCCAAGATGAGGATAATCACCGCCGCGGTCAGGAACGTGGTGAATGTGCTGAACGGCGGCAGGCCCGATTTTGTAATAAATGAAATATAATAAAGTTCTTTAACCCCTCCCCTCAAGGGAGGGGGAGTAAAAACTCCAAGGAGAAGAGCATGAAGAAGCCCAAGAGCGCCCCCATTTTCAACGAAAAGGATTTTCCCCTGAACCTTATCCGCGGAAATTTTTTCTACGGCACCGGATACGAGATAACAGAGCTCAAGGAAAAGCCGATCATTGGCATCGTCAATTCCCAGACGGACATAAATCCGGGCCACGCCCATCTCGATACGATCTCGGAGCGGGTCAAGGAGGGTGTCCACGCCGGCGGGGGCCTTCCTTTTGAGTTCAGCGTGCCCGCCCCCTGCGACGGCATGACCGAAGGCCACGAGGGGATGCGCTTTGTCCTGGCCCAGCGCGACCTGATCGCCGACATCGTGGAGACGCACACCCGCAGCATGCTCTATGACGGACTGGTCTTTATCGCCAGCTGCGACAAGATCATCCCCGGCATGATCATGGCCGCTGCGCGGCTGAAGATCCCGTCTATCTTCATTACCGGCGGGCCCAACTCAATGCAGGTCAGGTACCGGAACCGCAGCAACCGGAGCGTGGACCAGGAATCGTACACGGACCTGATGGACAAGATGGCCACGAACCAGTGCGCAACCTGCGGCGCCTGCGAGTTCATGGGCACCGCTAACACCATGCAGTGCCTCACGGAAGCGCTGGGCCTTTCGATACCGCGCTCGGCGAACTCCCCGGCCTACGGCACGGAGAAGTTGATGTTCGCCCGCCAGGCGGGGAAGCGCATCGTCGCCATGGTTGAGGAGGGCCTGACCTCGGACAAGATCCTTACCATGAAGGCGATCGAGAACGCCCTCATGGTGGACCTGGCCATCGGCGGGTCCACCAACTCGGCCCTGCACCTTCCGGCCATAGCCCGTGCCATCGGGATGGAGCTGCCCCTCAAGGCTTTCAATGATTTTGCGAAAAAGATACCGACGCTCTGCGCCATCACCCCGAACGGCCCTCACGGCATAACCGAGTTCTATATTGCCGGCGGTATCCCGGCGGTGCTGAGCCGTCTTAAAAACGATCTCCACGGCGACGCCATCACGGTCACCGGGGCCACCATCGGGGAGATCGCGGCCGCTGCGAAGGTGATCGACGAGGAGATCATTCCCGACAAGTCCAATCCCCATTCGCCCGAGGGCGGCACGGTGGTCCTGTATGGGAACCTGGCGCCGGACGGCGCCGTGGTGAAGCAGTCGGCCGTGGTGGAGGACATGCGTGTCTTCACCGGCACGGCCCGGGTCTTCGAATCGGAAGCGGACTGCCTGAAGGCCATACACGAAAGGACCCTCAAGGAGGGCGAGGCCGTGGTTATTCGCAACGAGGGGCCCCGGGGCGGGCCCGGAATGCCGGAAACGCTGATGGTCACCATCATGCTGAAGCTTCTCAAGCTCAGGCGGGTCGCCCTTATCACCGACGGGCGCTTTTCCGGATACTCGTCGGGTCCCTGCATCGGCCACGTGTCGCCGGAAGCGGTGGCCGGCGGGCCCATAGCGGCGGTGCGCGACGGCGATCTGATCACCATCGATATCCCCGGGCGGAGCATCACGGTCAATCTTACCGATGAGGAAATCCAGAAGCGCGTTAAGGAGTGGAAGCCGGTGCCGAGGGAAATTCCCTCAGGCTATATGCGCCGCTACGCCAGGCTCGTCAGTTCCGCCGCCCAGGGAGCGGTCCTGGAATAAGCGGAGCGCCCCGACGGTTCTGAAACAATGGGCGCGGGGGCTGATAGCGGCGCGAGAAAAATATTATCCGACAAAATAACCCGCGGCTTGCTGCGGGTTGTTTTATGAAGATGACGGGCTATTCCGGCGTCAGCAGTTTCTGCCCGTTTTTTTGAGGCAGCCTCTCCATGTCGTTGATGGACAGCTCCTTCAGCACCTTCCCGCCTTTCACCACCTGAATCACAGGATAGTCCTCGGGGATATGCTTGTTGTACTTGACAAGGAGGAACTCTGAGTATCCCCCGTCCATGGCCGGGATTCTTATCTGGTAGGTTCCGGCCTTTTCCGGTTTCACCTCCTCGAATTTTCCCGACGCCTTCAGCTGTAGGAGCTTGTATTGTGCCGGATTTTTCGATGCGATCGTCATGGTGATAGTGCGGGGCATGCTTGACACTTCCACGATGCGGCATGAGGCAATCGCCAGCGGGAGAATGAGTAACGGGACCAGGAGTGCGTGTCTTTGTTTCATGTTGCCAGCCAATGATCGTATTCTTAATACAGTTCCTTAGCATCATATCACTCTATCCGTTTATTGCAATAAAAAAATAAGAGAATTATCACCCAGTACTGTTATAGCATCAATTATTATGCATCTTAATAGGTGTAATTATTCCTTTACATTTTCCCGGCCCCTTCATATCACAAACGCTGACAGTAACAGGAGGAAAGCAATGGATCATGGAGCCTTGGCAAACAAATACGGCCCCTGGGCCATCATCACCGGCGGGGCGTCGGGAATCGGCGCCGAGTTCGGCCGACAGCTGGCCGCCATGGGCCTCAACCTGGTGATCGTCGATGTGCAGGCTGCCATGATGAAAGAGCATGCCGGGAAGCTGATGAATCAGTACGGCACCGTCGTGCGCTGTGTCAGCGCGGACCTTTCAAAAACCGATTTCATGAAGAAAGTCCGTCCGGTTATAAGGGATATATCCATCGGCCTCCTGGTTAACAACGCTGCATGGGGATCGGCAGGGGAGTTCATGAAGACCGATATGAAAGACCTGGTCCTCGCCGTGGAAGTGAACTGTCGCGCCTCCATGATCCTGACCCGGGAGGTCGGTCCCGCCATGGTGGAGCGGGGCAGGGGCGGCATAATATTCCTATCGTCAAGCTCCGCCATGCAGGGCACGCCCATCGTGGCGAACTACGCCGCCACCAAGGCCTTTAACCTCATCCTTGCGGAGGCCCTGTGGGACGAGTTGCGCGGATACGGCATCGATGTCCTGGCTCTCTGTCCCGGCGCCACCAACACGCCGGCCTTCGCGAAATCGGGGGCGAACATTGACAACGTGCCGGGCATGCCCTTCATGGAGCCGGCGCAGGTCGTGGCCGAGGCGCTGGAGGCCCTGGGAAAACGCCCCTCTGTTATAGCCGGTACAGTGAACCGGGTTGCGGCTTTCGTGTTCGCGCGGCTCCTGTCGCGGCGGCGAGCCGTGACGCTGACCGGCAGGAACACGAGGCTCCTCTATCCTGACCGATAGTTATCGGTTGTCACGGTCACTGCCAATGTAAAGGCCGATAACTATCTTTGCTATATTATCAGACAATATCTGGGAACTCCGGTTTCCTTTTTTCCAGAAACGCCCCGACGCCGTGGAAACATTCCCCTGACGCTACCAGCTCCGCAGCGAGTTCCGCTTCCATTTCCAGGGACGCGCTGCCTGTCTGGTCCGCCCTGGCGCGTATAAGCGCAAGGGCGTGCCTGACGGCGCGGGGGCCGTTAGACGCTATCATCTCGGCCATTGTTATCGCTTCATCGAGGGCGCGGCCCCCGGCGCTAATGCGATTTGCCAGTCCCCTGGCAAGGGCCTCCTCGGCGCCGACCTTTCTTCCCGTGAGAATCAATTCGGCGGCTAGCGACGGCCCGGCGATCCCGGTCAGCGCGGTCCCTCCGCCCCAGTCAGGCATGAGGCCGAGCTTTGCTTCGGAAAAGCATATGACTGCGCCGGGATCAAGCACCCGTATGTCGCACCTCATCGCCAGCTCGGCGCCTCCGCCGTAGGCGATTCCGTTGACAGCCGCGATCAGTGGTACCGGGAGGCTCGCAAACCCGTCGACGGCCCTCCTGATGGCGCGGATAAGCTCTTTTGCCGGCTCCGGATCTTTTTTGGATGCCGCGTCCACAATGCGCTTGACCATGGGGTTGGCCGGATTTACGTCGAAGCCCGCGCTGAAGGACTTCCCGCCCGCCCCGGTGATCACGACGGCGCGGGGAAGGCGTGATTTCAGTTCGATCGTCACGTCTTCCAGGCCGGCAAACATCTGCTCGTCAAAGGCGTTCATCTTCTCAGGCCTGTTGATGGTAACGATGGCCACCGGTCCTCTTCGTTCCATAAACATGGATTCACTACTCATACTGTTCCTCCGGGACTTTTGGTACATGGCTGATAGGAAATTCAATCCTTCATGTTTACGATTATTCTGCCCCGGTGGCTTCCGGCCCTTATCCTGTCGATCTGGGATATCACGCCGTCAAGGTTGATCTCCGCGGCAAGCGTTTCGACCCAGGGGAACTTCCATTTTTCCGCCAGCATGTTCCATGCCCTGAGTCTGCGATCCATGGGGCAGTTCTGCGAATCGATGCCGAACAGGGCGATGCCGCGAAGAATAAACGGATAAACGGTAAGGGAGATGTCCGCGGAGGCCGCGTTGCCGCAGCAGGTCACGGCGCCGTTTGCCTTCACCGATTTCAGGGCGAAGACAAGCAGGTTCCCGCCGACCGTATCAACGGCCGCATCCCATTTATCCTTAAGCATGGGCTTTCCGGAGGATTCCGCCGGATCGGGTATGGGAATGATTTCGGAGGCTCCGATTTTCTTTAGAAAGTCAGTTTCGTCGTTCAGGCCGTTAACCGCGGTTACCCTGTAGCCGGCGTGGGAGAGGATGGACACCGCCACGCTCCCCACTCCTCCGGTGGCTCCCGTTACGAGTACGCCGCTGCCCTCTTTGATCCCGTAATCGACAAGTCTCAGCACCGAGAGGGCGGCGGTGAACCCGGCCGTTCCGAAGATCATGCTTTCGCGGAGGGAGAGATTCGCCGGCTTTTTTACGACCCAGGAGGCGGGGACTCGTATGTACTGTCCGAGCCCTCCGGAAGTGTTCATGCCAAGGTCATAGCTGGTGACGATCACTTCCTCACCGGGCTTGAACTCCGGCGAGCCGCTCTGCTCGATAATTCCGGCTCCGTCGATACCCGGCGTGTGCGGATATTTTTTTGTGACGCCCCTGTTGCCCGAGGCGGAAAGCATGTCTTTATAATTTAACGACGAATATTGTATTCGCACCAGCACGTCCCCGGCTGGCAGGCTGTCGGGCGTCAGGTTCTCGATAGCGCAGGTGAATTTTCCATCCGCTGATTCCCTGACCACAAGCGCTCGGTATGTATTGTCTGCCATAAACATCCTCCTGAATGATTTGTTTGAGACCGACCGGTCTCCCTTTAATAGTATAGAAGAAAATTCCCAACTTGCTGTATTGTCAGTTTACCTCCGTGAATCCATGCTCCGCAGGTATGCAATTAACGAAACAATCGTGGAATTGAGCCGCTTCAAGGATTTGTCCGAGGTGTACAGCACGCAGGCGCCGAGTAGTCCGGAGAATATGAGGTTGGCGGCATCCGCGGTGTTCACTGAACGGCTGAGCCCTCCCGCTGTTTTTTCTTCATCCAGGAGCCGTTTGATCATGGAGCCCAGACGGACTAATCCTTCATTGACTTCATCCGCGAGCGGGGGAGCCTGATCGCTCAGCTCCACAACGAGATTGACGAATATGCAGCCGCCCGGAAAGTTCTTTGAATCGGCAAGGTATCTGTCACGATAGTTTTCAAGGAGCAGGCGGATTTTTTCAAGTGGCCTGGGTTCGGCATCCAGTCCATGGAGGTTCCTTTCGCGCCATATCCTTCTGGCCGCGCCCAGGATCTCGTGAAACAGCTCTTCCTTTGTTTTAAAATGGTTATAGAAACCGCCTTTTGAGGTGCCGGCCGCCGCTATGATGTCAGAAGTGGAGGTGTTCATATAACCCTTCACTGAAAATAGCTTCAGCGATTCTTCTATTATTCGTTCTTTCAAAGGGGTTGATTCATTCATGGCATACAGACCGACCGGTCTCCCTTATACTATCAGGCCCCTGGATGTCAATATTTTTTTCAATTATTAACACAGTGTCCCCCCTCTCTATTTACAGGAGGACTACAGGGCCCGATGGTTATCGGTGATGAAAAGGAGTTTGGCTGCCGCATTGTTCTTGGACATCATATCTCTATCACCCGCACCAGTCTTTTCCGCGTTATGCGCGTTTCCCGGGGGTAGCCGAAGGCATTGTTGATATACAGTATCCCGTCCCGCTCGATGCGCCGGTTCACATGGGTGTGGCCGTAGATGTGGGCCTGCGGGCCGATGGTCCGGATCTGTTTTTCCAGAATGGTCGTTCCGAGGACGGGATAGAGGAAGCGTCTCTTTTCGGGGATGATCGACGGCATCAGGTCGATGCGGGGCATGAAGTGTGAAAAAGTTATGACCCGGTCGTTCCTGATCGAGAGCGCCTCCCTGTTCATGTCCGTGAAGCGGCGGGTGATCGATCCCTCGTCGAAGCCCTCCGGCCATGAGCAGGCCACGTAATCCATCCACATCATTGAAAGCTCCTCCGACGGTTCACCGAAGGAATAGTCATACCAGCCGTTGAGGGGTATGATGGTGAGCCCGCCGGCCGTGTAAGGCTCGATGCGTACGCCCAGTTCCCGGGCGATGTTCCGCACGTGGTCGAAGGCGGCCAGTGAATCGGCCATGCCGTTCCGGTAGGTCCAGAGGTCGTGGTTCCCCGGCACGAAGATCACCTCCCGGAATTTACGTGTCAGCTCCCTGAAGGCCGCTTCTATGAGTTCAGGAATGTCCGCGATGTCTCCGGCCAGGATGAGGATGTCGTCGCGGTAATCGTCGTTTGACAGGTCCATCATCCACGCCCTGTTTTCGGCGTAGTCTATATGGATGTCGGATAGGGCGAAGATTCTCACTGCGTCACCTGATCTTTTTCTCGGGGATGGAGCGGATCCCCGGGACAATTATATTTTTCGCGCCGGTATTTGTAAATTGTTATTGAATTTTTTTCAGTGCTGGTGATAGGTTTTTGCAGAAATCAAGACCGGCGAGCCGGGAAGCGCGTCGCGGCGGATGCGCGCGGCATCATTCGCTCAAGGAGATCACCATGCACCAGAAAGAAAAGGACGTAAAGATAGAGGTGAAAGTCGACGAGAACATCGCCATGGGCATATTCTCGAATTTTTCCAACGTAAGCCATTCTCCGGAGGAGTTCGTGTTTGACTACATTTTCGTGCACCCGGCGCCGCCCCCGGGGTTCGGCAAGCTCATGTCGCGGATCGTGTTGACGCCGGGCCACGCCAAGCGGTTCCTCCTGGCCCTCAGCCAGAACATACGCGAATACGAGGAACGCTTCGGCGAGATCGACATGCACGCCCAGTCCGAGGAAGGGGGGCGGCTCCAGTAACTCATGAAGTCCCGGCTGCGCAATTCTAATTCTATCAGGCTGCTCGCCGTCCTTGTCATCACGATGGCGGCGGGCCTCTACTTCGCGGGCGTTCCCGGATCCTGTCCATGCCGCCATGGGGTGTCGGCGGCGGGGCTCTGCGCCATGGAGCCGTCCGAGGGGGTTAAGAATTTTTTTCTTCTGCAGAAGCACTACCAGTCGTGGCACGACGGATATTTCGGCAGCCGCCATTACCATGAAGGCAAGCTGCGCTCTTTTCTCCTGAGACTCCTGGGCAGGGAAATTACCACTGAAAATGATTTCATTATAGTTACCCCGATGGGGAACGATGACAGGAGCGTCCTGTGCGTGTTCCAGACCTACCGGTGGCTTTATATCCACGGAAACCTGGATGTAGAATCAATGAAGAATGCCGTTGGTAAAGATTATGCCGCCAGGAATGATGCCGAGCGTTCCCGTATGCTTCTATCCCTTGGGGGAAAGGTGAAGAATTTCAAGCTCGATTGGGACGCCCGGGGTGACGTCATACACATCTATCTCGAAAAGGTCACGGTTTTTTCCGATAACGGGAAGAAGTAACGGCGCCGGTTCCAATCATTTTTTCACCGTATCCCGGTATATTGATTGACATAATCCGCCTGTTTTGAAGAATATAACTGTTTGGCGGGATTATTCCCGCCTTTTAAGTATCTTCAGGGCTACGAAATTTTCCCGGCCCCTGGGCTGGTTTAACCAGATTTTTTAACACAGACACGAGGTAGCGATGATAGTCATAGAAAGCATAAACCATATAGGGATCTCCGTATCGAACCTGGAGGAATCGGTCAAATTCTACAAGGAATTGTTCGATTTCGATACCATTGACAAGGCCAGCGGGCCGGGCATCACCTTTATCAGGGTTGCCGATATCACCATCGGACTCTATGAAGTGCCGGGTTACAAGAATGCCGATGGCACCAAGAACAGGATTTCCTTCTATGTCGACGAGGAGGATTTCGAAGACGCCGTTGATGAGATCCAGGAGCGGGACATCGAGATCATCTTTGGGCCGGAAGACATCCGCAAGGGGAAAACGGTCGTGTTCCTCGATCCGGACGGAAACCAGATAGAGCTCTCATACCCGATGGTGGGGTAATAATCCGCGGGAGAACGATGCCGGTGGAACAGGATCTTGTATCTATACTCAAAAAAAACAGGGTCATACCGGTAGCGCAGTTTGACAACACCCAGTCGGCTCTGAAGACCGCGGAGCTTCTGCTGAAACACTCCATCAATATCATTGAAATAACCTTCCGCACGGCCGGAGCCCTTGAGAGCATCAAGGCCGTGCTCAGGGAGTTTCCCGGGCTGACGGTCGGCGCCGGGAGCCTTCTTACCATGGAGGCGCTCCGCAATGCCATCGACGCAGGCGTGGCCTTCTGCGTCGCCCCTGCCCTGGATATGGAGCTGGTCGATTACGCTGCTTCCCGGGGTCGTCCCTTCATTCCCGGCGTGGCCACTCCCACGGAATTGAACATGGCGCTGAAGAAGTGCGCGGTGATCAAGCTCTTCCCGGTTTCGGTGCTGGGCGGCCCCGAATACATCAAGGCAGTGGCCGCGCCGTTCCGCGCCAGGGAATTCCACCTGGTCCCGACGGGCGGGGTGACCCAGGATAATTTCCTTGAATACCTGAAGCAGGACCGGGTCATATCCGTCGGCATGTCCTCCATCGTCGACAGCGCCCTGATCAAAAAAGGCGACTACGCCGCCCTTGGGGAGCGAATGAAAAAAGTGATGACGGCCCTGCCGTAACTCCCCTGTGCGATGCAGATCGAAACCTTCCTTAAAAAAGCCATTCTCAAAAGAGAAAAGCTTTTTACAGACACCGCCACCGATTGTTATCGCCTCTTCAACGGTGACGGAGACGGCATGCCGGGCCTTACCATCGACTGGTACGGCCGGTATATCCTTGTCCAGTTTTTTGACGATGGCCTGATTACCGCGGTCGATGATATTCGATCATCGATCCGAAACATTGAACCAATGCTTCCCGCCAGGCCGGAGGGGATCCTCCTGAAAAACAGGCTCAGGCCCGACGACACGAGGGATATCGCCTCGGCCATGAGGAGCGTCGTCCTGGAGGGGGCGGAGCCCCCCGAGGGGTTCAGCGTCCGCCAGAACGGCATCCTGGCCCTGGTCGACCTGGTGGGTGGTCAGAGCACCGGCATATTCCTGGACATGAGGGAAGTGCGGGACCGCCTTGGCGGTTACTACACTTCCTCTGATACCATGCTCAATCTTTTCAGCTATACAGCTCTTTTTTCGGTCCACGCGGTCAGGCACGGCATCACCGGCGCGGTCAATGTCGACCTTTCAAAGGGGGTCCTGGAGCGCGCCAGGGAAAATTACCGCCTCAACGGGCTGAAAGTCGACGAGCGGGATTTCATCTACGGGGATTCCCTTGAATGGATCAGGCGCTTCAGGAAAAAGGGAAAAACCTTCTCCCTGGTCGTCTTCGATCCTCCCACGTTTTCACGGAACAGGCGAAGGACCTTTTCCACGAAAAAAAATTACCGGGAATCCCTCGACCTTGTCAGCGGCCTGGTGGAGAAAGGCCGCGTACTCACGTCGGTCAATTCCCATGGGATATCCCGCGAGGAATACCTCTCCTTTCACCCGGCGGATTGGGAGCTGGAATTTATCGCCAATGAATCATCGGATTTTACCCACCGCGGCAATCCCTACCTCAAGGTCGGCCTCTGGAAAATAAAAAACTCTTGACAGGTCTGTTTTCAGCATAAGAAAATTGTATAATTGACGGTTCAAGAATCACTAATCAATGATATTTCCCCCGCCGCCGAAGGCGGCGGGGGAACAATAATTAATAAGTAATTTTGAAACAAGTCTAACTTTTACTGCTTGGTAGTCTATGTTATACCTTTCATTGGCTCTGATCTTCCTGGGGATTATCATCTTCCTGTACTCCATCATACTTGACGCGAAAAGACGACGCGATAAGGCCCATGTGGCCGCGGATCCTGACAGTGTCGGCGCTCAGGCCGATAAGGCTCCGGTCAGCGGCGGTGTCCCTGAATCACAGGGGTCCTCCGCGGCCAGAGGCGGCGCGGGTAACCGCGGAAAGAGGGTGCCGAGGAGCGCCCCGGCCGGGGCGAAGGGGCCCTCTCAGGAAGAAAAACGATCCGTCGGCGGTGCTGCACCGTCCAGGCTGGAGGAGAAGGCCGTCCTGTTTGAGGATAAGTCTGACATCATCGATTATGGCAATGAGTCGGGAAGTATCGATCCCAGCCTGGAAAAATACAAGAACATCAAGCGTATCGGCAGCGGCACCATCAGCGTCGAGCCGGGGGGATTGACCTTTTACATGGGCAAGAAGATCTACCGCTACGATTATCACCGGATCCGCGACATCAAGGCCGGCAAGAGCCACCTGGCGGTATTTCTGATGGGAAGCGGGTCGGTTAAATTATTCATAATTGAGCCTGGTGCCGATATAATTAATGCGGCCATTAATGCCTTCCGGGAATATGTAAGGAGCTCGGCATAGCATGTACGACAGGTATAAAAGCAAAAGAAAGAACACCGGGATTTTTAAATTTTTAGGCATTATCATACTGGTAGGCGCCCTTATTGCCCTTGGCTTCAATTACCGGCATTATTTGGCCTTCTGGAAGTACGGCCAGAACAAGCTGGAAAAGCGCATCGACACGGTAAAAAGAATGAAGGACCTGGTCAAAAAGCGGGAAGCCCTGGCCGATTATGCCGACTTATACGAAAAGCAGAAAGAGGAGCGCATGGTCGATGCTGACCTGTTCTTTCATTCCGGCGAGATCCACTACCTGATGGGGGAAACCTATCTTCCGGGCAGCTTTTCCGAGCTTTTCATCAATGACAGGACCGATGAGGTCAGCAAGGAAGCGAGGCAGGAGTTCCTGAAGGCCATCAGGGACATCAAGAAGGGATGCGCCCTCGGTAACGACGCGCCCGACGATCATCACAGCTTCATGCTTGCCAAGGCCGCGTTTTATACCGGTTTCTACAGCCCCAGGGATATTTTCGAGATGGTCGAAAAGACCGGCGATTCAGCCAGGCTCAAGGATATTGAGAACGTCAGGTTCTTCGCGGTTTCCAATATCATTAATAAAAAAGAGGATCTCGGCCTGAAATACCTGGCCCAGAACGGCATGGTAAAGGACAATATCCAGGGACTCCTGTTTTACGCCACCGCGGAGCGCGTAGCGAAAAAGTATACCGGCGCCATCGTGAGTTATAAGGATGTGCTCGCCCGGACGTCGGATGAGGGCATCCGGAAGCTGGTCCACGTCAATCTCGGCAAGATTTATTTCAACCAGTCGCTCTACCGCGAGTCTCTCGATCAATTCAGCCAGGCGTTAAAAATCGACGAAAAGGATACCACGCCCAAGATATGGATCGGCAAGAACTACTCTGCCATGGGTGAGAAGGACAAGGCCAAGGCGATCTGGAGCGAGGTGCTGACGACGGACGGAGCTAATACGGAAGTGAAGCGCCTGATGGGGACCATGTGACATTGCAGTGACGATGTAAAGCACGCCCCGTTGACAACGGGGCCTACTTTATTAGAAAAATAATGATAATCACTTGACAAAAATCGTGCTTATTGTAGTAGAAAGTTCTGTAATCAGTATTTAATGCCATCGGAAAAGCCGGCTGCGAGTGCCATTACAGAAGTACCAATAAAACCGTCCTGACCCCCCGGAGGGGGCTTTTATTTATCAGGATGACGTAAAAATCGCTACTTACCAGAGGAGTATATACATGTTTCTTGATTCGCTCTACGGGATGTTCTCAAACGACATGGGCATCGATCTTGGCACCGCCAATACGCTGGTCCATGTCAAAGGCCAGGGGATCGTTCTTTCCGAGCCGTCGGTTGTGGCAGTGCAGACCAGCACCGGCAAGGTCCTCGCGGTTGGCCATGAGGCGAAGCGAATGCTGGGGAGGACACCGGGCGATATCGTGGCGATCCGCCCGATGAAGGACGGCGTTATCGCCGATTTCGAAACCGTTGAGAAGATGATCCGTTATTTCATCGCCAAGGTGCACAAGAGAAAAGCCCTGGTCCGGCCCCGCGTCGTTATCGGCGTTCCGTCGGGCATCACCGAGGTGGAGAAGCGGGCGGTGCGGGAATCCACGGAGCAGGCGGGAGCGCGCGAGATATTCCTCATCGAAGAGGCCCTGGCGGCCGCCATCGGCGCCAATATCCCGATCCATGAGCCCGCGGGCCACATGGTGGTCGACATCGGCGGCGGCACCACGGAGATCGCAGTCATATCCCTGGGCGGCATGGTCATCGCCGATTCCATACGGATCGCCGGGGACGAGTTCGACGAGGCCATCGTCAAATACATGCGGACCCAGTACAACCTGGTCATCGGCGAGCGGATGGCTGAGGAAGTGAAATTCAGGCTCGGGAACGCCTTCCCGGAAAAGAAAATTGAAACCATGGAGCTGAAGGGGCGCGACGCCATATCCGGTCTGCCCCGCACCCTCGAGATAGACACCACCGAAGTCCGCAAGTCCCTGAAGGAGCCGGTGGACCAGGTGCTGGACGGCATCAAGCATGTTCTGGAAAAGACGCCCCCGGAGCTTGCGGCGGACATCGTCGAGCGGGGCATTGTCATGACCGGGGGCGGCTCTCTCCTGAAAGGCCTTGATAAATACATCAGCAAGGAAACCGGCGTCCCGGTCATCCTCGCGGAAAACCCGCTGACCTGCGTCGTTCTCGGGGCGGGCAAGTTCCTCGAAGAGCTCAAGCACCTGTACCGGGCGAATTTAAAATAGCATGCAGCAGGAAAGCGCGGTCACGTGACCGCGCTTTCAATTATATATCACCAGTAAAAGAGAATTATCAGAATTGGAATTCATAATACGACATAAAAGCGTCGTCGCCTTTATATCCTTCACGCTGTTTTGCATCATCTCACTTTCAATCCAATCGAGCACGCTGGTCCTCACAATGGAGGGGATCATCAGCGCCGTCACCATGCCCTTCCAGAAGGCCTATGACGGCGTCCAGGGAGGCGTGTCGCGGCTATGGGCAGGCTTCACCGAGCTGACAGAGGTCCGCGAAGAACTTAAGAAGACCAGGGGCAATCTGCAGAAGTACGAGTCAATGGCCGGCGAGATGAGCGAGATAAAACGCGAGAACGATCGCCTCCGCGAGCTCCTGGGCATGAAGGAGCGGGTCGAGTACGCGTCGATCCCGGCGACGATCATATCCAAGGACCCTGACAACTGGTTTCGCACCATCATCATCAACAAGGGCTCCGGCGACGGCATCAAGGTGAACATGCCGGTCATCGCCTACCAGGGCGGGCAGAAGGCCGTCGTGGGCACCATCATCGAGGTGCGGGGCAGCATCTCGAGGATTGCTCCGATCATATCTCCCTCGGTCAGGATCGGGGTAAAGCTCCAGGAGAGCCGCTTCCCCGGCCTCCTGTGCGGGTACTCGGGCAACTCCAACCTCTGCAAGATGGATTACATCAGCCGCGCGGCCTACATAAAGTTCAATGACATGGTGATAACGTCGGGCCAGGGTGGTGTGTTCCCGCCGGGCCTCCTGGTCGGCGCCGTGATCAAGTCGTATTCCCTGGAGTCGAGCGCCTACCAGCGCGCCATCGTCAAGCCGGTCATTGATTACAATCTCGTGGAAGACGTCTTCGTCATCAAGAAGGACCTGGACAAGGACCTCTTCGAGATATTCGATGAAGATAAGGAAAAAGAGAAGGAACAATGATATTATCGTACATCTATACCGCTGTTATCATTCTGGTTTCCCTCCTGGTGCAGGGCCATGCCTCCTTCGACGTTGTCCGCATCGCCGGGGTGAAGCCGGACCTCATGTTCATCGCCATCGTCTATCTTTCATACTGCTTTGGGTCGTTCTATGGCGAGGTCACGGGCTTCGTCAGCGGGCTCCTGCACGACGCGGTGTCGAATTCGCCCCTGGGCCTTCTGACCTTCCCGAAGGTGGCGGTCGCCTTCATCGTGGGCATGTTCGGGAGGCAGCTCTTCAAGAACAACATCCTCACCACGTCCCTGCTGCTCTTTGCGGCGTCGCTGGTCAAGGGATTGCTGACCCTCTTCCTCTGCTACGTGTTCCACGAGGCGTCGGCTTCTTCCATACTGAGCATCATCCTGCCGGAATCGTTCTACAACGCGCTGCTCGCGCCGCCGCTGTTTTACATATTCGACAAGATATTCGAACGGGAGCTGGAGCGAGAGGGGTACATGTAACATGCTGATGCAGTCGTCCTTACGAGCGAAGCTTCAGGAAGCCTTCCGGTTACGGATGTACTTTTACATGACGGTGACCGCCGTCGCCTTCGCGGCGCTGCTGCTCCAGCTCATCAACCTCCAGCTCATACAGGGAAAGGAATACAAGGCCAAGGCGCGCCTCAACATGGAGAGCAACGTACCCATACCGGCGGCGCGCGGCGATATCTATGACCGCAACTTCAAGGACGGCGAGAAGAACGTTGTCATCGTGTCCAACCGGCCGTCTTTTAACATAACCACCATACCGGCGAAGTTCAAATCAAAAAAAAAATTGTATGAGATCCTCGATCTCATGTCCCGTCTCTTCGACGTCAACAAGGATGAGATCATAAACGAGATCAACAGCGGCAATCCCTGGGAGCGGATCGTCCTGAAGGAGGACGTCGAGTTCGACACCATCGTGAAGATAGCGTCACACCAGGACAAGTTTCCCAACATCGACTGGGAGGACGCCTCGGTGCGCGTGTACAATTTCAGCGAGATGTTCGCCCACCTCGTCGGGTACGTCGGGAGCATCAGCCAGGACGAATACAAGAAGCTCAAGACCGAGGGATACAAGCACTACCAGAAGGTCGGGAAGTCCGGCATCGAGAAGCAGTATGACATCCTGCTCCGGGGACGGGACGGGTACGTGCGCCGCATCGTCGACGTGCGGCAGAGGACCGAGGGCGAGGAGGTCGGCCAGCGACCGGTTGCCGGGGACAACCTGGTGCTCACCATCGATTACACTATCCAGAACGTCCTCTACGACGCGATGAAGGACATGAAGGGCGCCGCCATCGTGCTGAAGCCAGCCACCGGCGAGATAATTGCCATGGTGAGCAAGCCCGATTTCGATCCGAACCTCATCATATCAAAGAACAACACCGATATCATCAAGCAGCTGCAGAAGGACAAGGAGCGTCCCTTTCTCAACAGGGTAATCCAGTCCAAGTACCCGCCGGCGTCGACCTTCAAGCTGGTCACCGCGGTCGCCGCCCTGGAGACCGAAAAGGCCACGCCGGAAAAGTCGTACTACTGCCCGGGCAAGTATACGCTCAAGGGCTACAAAGACCATGATTTTTACGATTACGACGCGCACGGCACCGTCGACCTCTACTGGGCCATCGCCAAGTCGTGCAGCGTATATTTTTACCAGCTGGGCCTCCTGACCGGACCCACGGTCCTCATGCGCTACGCCGAGGATTTCGGCCTCAACCAGAAGTCGGGCATCGATATTCCCGGCGAGGTGGCCGGCTTCGTGCCTTCGCGCCAGTGGAAATACAAGGCCTTCGGGCAGCCCTGGTTCGACGGCGACACGGTCAACATGTCCATCGGCCAGGGCTTCCTCCACGTTACCCCGATGGGAATGTGCGAATTCGTATCCGCCCTGGTCAACAACGGCATCGTGTACCGGCCCCATCTGATCAAGGAGATCCGCACCAACGACAACAGCCGGGTACTCAAGACCTTCCCCCGGAAGAAGATACGGGAAATCCCGCTGTCTCCCCTTACCCTGGAGGCGGTCAAGAAGGGCATGCGCATGGGTGTCATGAGCGGAACGTCGGGACGGCTGGGATACCTGAAGGTGCCGGTGGCGGGGAAGACCGGCACGGCCCAGACCAGGTCCATTCGGCAGGAGAAATATTCGCAGCATGCCTGGTTCGTGGGATATGCACCCTACGAGGGCACACCTGAAAGCTCCATCGTCACGGTGGTCCTTGTCGAGTACGGCGTCGCCGGTGCGGCAAGCGCCGTTCCGATCGCCGAGAGGGTCTACACCAAGCTGAACGATCTGGGCTATTTTACCGGGGCCGTCCCGATACTGGCGCAGCCGGATACGAAGAAGAACGAGCCTGCCGGGAAAAAACAGGTCCTGGCTCCGCAGCTCCCATTGAAGAGGGACGGCGCCGCATCCCGGGGCATGGCGCCGCCGGCGCCCGCCAGGCCGGGTGACATTATCAAGGTGCGATAAGCACGTGTTGAACGAGGGATTGTATGCTGATCAGTAAAGAGGGATTGAGCAAGATAGATTATACCCTTGTCATTGCGGTGATTGTGACCGTTATCATAGGGATCCTGATGATCTACAGCGCCGGCTTCGATCCCATCGACAAGGTGAACAACGGCCTGTACCGGAAGCAGATCCTCTGGTTCATTTTCGGCTTTATACTCATGCTCGGGCTGACCATCCTCAACTACCAGTCGCTGGGGGAGTTTTCGCTCCATATCTACGTCGTGCTTGTTGTCCTGCTGATCATAACGACCATTTTCGGGACGCCGGTACGTAATACCCGGGCGTGGCTCAACTTCGGCGTCTTTTCCATACAGCCGTCGGAGTTCATGAAGCTCGCCCTGGTCATCATCCTGGCCAAGTACCTTGAACTGCGCGAGCGGGACATCAACAAGCTCCGCGAGCTGGTCGTCCCGGCTTTGCTTACCTTCATACCGATGCTCATCATACTCAAGCAGCCCGATTTCGGGACCGCCATCATATTCATCCCGATCCTGTTGACCATGCTCTTCGTGGGCGGCGCCGATATCTCCCACCTTGTCGCCATCGTGCTGATCGCGACGATCGCCATGGTCGTACCCATGGTGCTCACGTACCGTGAATGGATCGGGGCGGAAGGATCGAATTTCCTCCTCGATTTCTTCCAGGATGTGAACCTTCTCCTCATCGTGTCGGGCGTCCTCCTCGCGATCACGCTGGTGACCTTCGTGCTTCACTTTTTTTCCGTGAAAAAGTTCTTGCGGAAGATCTACGTGCCCGGCATCATCATATCGCTGGGCCTCATGACGTCGGTCGTCATCCAGAAGCTCTTCAAGGTGTATCAGAAGCGGAGGATCCTGGTTTTCCTCAATCCGGACCTTGACCCGCAGGGATCGGGGTACAACATCATCCAGTCAAAGATAGCCATCGGCTCCGGCGGCTTCTTCGGCAAGGGCTTCCTTAAAGGCTCCCAGGCGCAGCTGGGCTTCCTTCCTGAGAAGAGCTCGGACTTCATTTTTGCCGTGGTGGCGGAGGAATGGGGGTTTTTCGGCTCCGTTATCCTCCTCGGCCTCCTGGGGTTCATCGTCTTACGCTGCGTCCAGACAGCCTTCGAGTCCAAGGACAAGTTCGGCGCCCTCCTGGCGAGCGGCATCACCACGATCCTGTTTTTTCATATCCTCATCAACATAGGAATGGCCGTGGGCATCATGCCGGTTACGGGCCTCCCCCTCTGCTTCGTGTCCTATGGCGGATCAAACCTGATGATGTCCATGATCTGCGTGGGCATCATGCTTAACATCCGGGCGCGGAAGTTCGTGTACTGATCGGGCGCCTTTCAATGTCCGGCCCCTCCGGTCGGCGGGGAGTCATGATGAAGAAGATAATAATTTTAATGATGGGATTGGCCTGCTGCTTTTCCCGCTGCTACGCCGCCGATGACGAGGCGGTCTATGGCGCGGTCAAGCCGGATGACTATGTGACCGGCAGGTTCGACCCATCAAAACAAGAGATGTTTGTCTCCCTTGCCGACACGGGCATTCCCACCAACAAGTGGCGCCACCTTCTCCGGCGGGAGGCGGCCGAGGCGCTGAAGAAGATGTATGACGCCTTCAGGAAGGAAAATCCGAAGGCCCCCTTCTGGGTCCAGAGCTCTACCAGGAATTTCTACGACCAGAAGGGCATCTGGGACGGAAAGTGGAACGGCACGATCACGGTGATGAACGTGTCCCTCAATAAAACGATCAGGGACCCGCTGAAGCGCGCCCTTGAGATCCTCAAGTATTCGTCGATGCCCGGAACATCGCGGCACCACTGGGGAACGGATTTCGATCTCAATGTGCTGAATAACAGTTACTATGAGACCGGCGAAGGAAAGCAGCTCTACCAGTGGCTCCTGAAAAATGCCGGGCGCTACGGCTTCTGCCAGCCCTACACGTCAGGGAGAAACGCCGGATATAATGAAGAGAAATGGCACTGGTCCTATGTCCCCCTGTCAAAGGTCTTCATCGTCAAGTGGAATGATCTCTATCGGAAGAATCCCGGGGCATTCTCAAAGAAAGGGCTCTTCTGCGGCTCCGAGGCCGCCGGAAAGCTGGCTCCCGCCTATGTGAACGCCATACAGAAGGATTGCGACTGACGCGGATTGACCGCGATTTTTCCTCAGAAGATCAGGAGCAGGCCCAGCCCGATCGATACTCCCGTGGTATCGTAATTGAATTCGCCGGACCTGTTGTCAAAGTGGGAAACGCCGGTTATTCCAACATTGAACCGCGTGTCCTCCGAGGTGCGGACCAGGAAGCCGAAGCCGAAATGCGTGGTGAATGAATTTATGCCATATTCCCTGGCAATGCGCTCCAGGGACGTGGACCCGCGAAGATAAAACTTCCTGTAGCCATAACCGATACCCGCGGTAAAATAGGGCGTGTACGGATACTTCTCAAGATCGAGAAGCAAATAGCTGAATTTGAAGGGCAGGTCGAATTCCACCACATGGCCGTTCAGCCTGGTGCGCAGAATGCTGTCAAGGAGGCTGGATTTGGTCTTGCGAAGCGATTTCGCGTTTGAATAGTGAAGGGTCGTGTCAAAGACCATGATGAATTGGCCGTACTGAACTCCCAGCGGGATCCCGAAGCTGGCGCTGCCGAAGCCTTCCCGCGCATTGACTCCCCCGGCGATACCCATGATGAATCTCGGCTCCGGCTCCTTATTCACTAAATCCCGCACGGTCTTTTTTTTGTCATCTTTCTCATAAATATACTGGGCCGTCAGGATGCCCTGATCATCTGTCAGGCCGGCTGCGTAAAGGCCTGCGGGACGAGCGATGAGCATGGCCAGGAGAAGCGCCGGTATGGTTATTATGGCAATACTAATCCTCTGTTTCATGACGGTATACCTGTCGTTAAGTGGGTGTCGCGATATCCGGCTGAAAACCGTCTTCGCTACCAAACAGATAGATCGCCTGCGGTCATAAAATCAATAAAAAAATGAATTTCGGAATATTTTGAGATGTTTGCGGCATGGTGGATTGAAAGGGCGATACTATCCCCGTCTCCGCCATGAACATAGGAAGGAGAAATTATTTGAAGAATCTGCCAAACAGATAGATGAAGCGGTTTTGCAGAGAGTTATCCATGATCTGAATTTTCATCGATCTGCCCCAGAGTACGGAGCCATCTAGCTTTTTACATGCCCGCTTTGCCTCTGAAACGGATGTCATTTCGACAAAACTAAAACCCTTGTTCATCCTGATCTTTTTGATGTCACCATAGATGGAAAAGAGATTATCAAGGTGCTTCTCCGTTGTCATGGTATCCAGGTTCTCCACCATGAGTCTGTTTGTTATCATGTGCTGTCTCCTTGTGGTTTATGATTCAGCAACAAGTTAAAAATATGAATATACGCTCATGGGGACAAATCAAATATTATGACAAACATTACAGCCATGTAAAATGAATCTCCGTTTATTATCCCCGCTAACTTTTTTCGGCATTGTTCTATAGTAATGCTAAATCATCGGCATGGGCCTGGCCTCGCTCCGCGGTTCCCGTCCTTCGGCAGTTCGAAAGATTTATTTTGAACGCAGACCTCACCCGCGCGATGCGCACGCCGAACGCTTTTTGGCCGTCCTGGCCGCGTTCGGCACTGCGACCTCCTGTCGGGAGTCTCTCCCTGGCAAGAAGATGGTTTCAGGGGAAATGAATTCTTAAATTTCTCCCCTCTCCATTTATGGAGAGGGGCTGGGAGTGAGGTGGAAATAAAAGAGACGCGCTCCCCGAGCGGAGCCGAGGGCGGTTTTGTTACGGCGGTGTTACGGCGGTGTTACTTGAATGTTAAATTTGCCCGAATTGGATGATCTTGAAAAATTTACTTTTGACGATTGATTGCGCAATTATTAACTATTGACCCATGAGCATCGAAAACGGCATAAAAAAATAACAACTGTTATGCATTAATTGCCGTGTTTCATGTGGTCTGCGGCCCTGTGTGCCGGCAGATAGATATTTCAAAGAGGAGGATTATCATGGTAAATTACATTGACACTGCGTGGATGCTTATCGCGACAGCCATGGTAATGATCATGACGCCGACACTGGCCTTTTTTTACGGGGGGCTGGTTCGAAAAAAGAATGTTCTTTCGGTGCTGATGCAGACCTTTGTGATCCTGTCGGTCATTTCCCTGCAGTGGATCCTGTTCGGATACAGCCTTTCCTTCGGCCCTGACCTGGGACGCGTGATCGGCAGTCTCAGCTACGCGGGACTGAACGGCGTCGGCATGGAGCCGATAGCCGGCCAAACGATACCTCACCAGGTCTTCATGCTGTTCCAGATGATGTTCGCCGTCATCACCCCGGCCCTCATTATCGGGGCCTTTGTCGAGCGGATAAAGTTCAGCGGCTTCCTCGTCTTTGCCCTGCTCTGGACGACATTGATATACGATCCGATGGCCCACTGGGTGTGGTCGCCGGACGGATGGCTGGCGAAGCTGGGCGCCCTTGATTTCGCAGGGGGAACCGTCATCCATATCCTGGCGGGCGTTTCCGCGCTGGTCATGGCGCTCATGCTCGGCAGGAGGAGCGGTCTTCCGAACGGGCATGCGCCTCACAACCTGCCCCTGGCCGTTCTCGGCGCGGGATTTCTCTGGTTCGGGTGGTTCGGTTTCAACGCGGGGAGCGCCCTCGCGGTGGGGCCGGTCACCGTGTCGGCCTTTTTGAACACCAACACGGCGGCGGCGGCGGCGGGCGTAACCTGGATGCTCCTGGACTGGATGGAGAACAAGGTGCCTACCATGCTGGGCGTGATAACGGGTATCGTGGCGGGCCTGGTGGCCATTACGCCGGCGGCCGGGTACGTGAAGCCCATGGCGGCCATAATCATTGGCGCCTCCGGAAGCATTGTCGGCTTCATATTCGTAACAAAGATCAAGGCCCGCTTTAAATATGATGACTCCCTTGACGTGTTCGGCGTTCACGGCATGGCCGGCATAACCGGCGCAGTCATGACCGGCATTTTCGCCACCAAGGAGATCAATCCCGCCGGCGCGGACGGTCTTCTCTACGGGAACCCGTCGCAGCTGCTGGTGCAGATCCTGGCGGTCGCCGTGGCGATTGTTTTCGCCGCCGTGGGAACATTCATAATTTTTAAACTGGTAGATATGACCATAGGCCTCAGGGTTGATGCGAAGGATGAGTATATCGGTCTCGATCTTACGCAGCACCATGAAGCGGGCTATACGGTGATGGAATAAGGAGGACAGACCATGAAATACGTTATCGCGATAATTAAGCCGCACAAGCTCGAAGCGGTAAAGGCGGAGCTGGAAAAGGAAGAGGTGCACCTCATGACCGTCACGGAAGTCCTCGGGTGCGGAAGACAGAAGGGCATCGCGGAGGTATACCGCGGAGTGAAGGAAGTGGACAACCTTCTGCGGAAAGTGAAGCTTGAGATCGCCGTAAACGATGATTTTCTCGAGAAGACCATTGGCGCCATAACACGCGGAGCCGGCGAAGGAGAGATCGGGGACGGAAAAATATTCGTGTTCGATCTCAAGGATTGCATACGGCTCAGGACCGGCGAGCGGGGTGGGACCGCCATTGGATAAACCGGTTGCCGCCTGAATTTTCCACTTTGCGTATTGTTTAATAACTGTGGCAGTCCCCCCTTAATGAAAGGGGGGATTTTTTATGGCCGGGCGCGGCCAGAGGGCAGCTCTTTCATATTTGGCTTGACGACCGGTGAATCCGGTATCATTCAATAACCATGGAATGTTATAGGAAAAAGATTATAGTCATGGTCGCGCATCCCCGTGAAGGGAGCTTCAATCACGCAATAGCTGAAACCGCCGCCGCGGCGCTTCGCGACCTTGGTCACGAGGTTATATTCCATGATCTGTACAGGGAGGAATTCGATCCGCTGCTTCCCGATAATGAGATTCCCAGGGACGGAGATGTTGACCCGGTGGTCCTGAGGCACTGCGGCGAACTGCAATCCTGCGACGGGATAATTATCATCCATCCGAACTGGTGGGGCCAGCCGCCGGCGATACTGAAGGGATGGATTGACCGTGTCATTCGCCCGGGCGCTGCCTATGAGTTCGAGGAGGGCGATTCGGGCGAGGGAGTGCCGGTGGGATTGCTTGCCGGTAAAACCGCCCTGGTCTTAAATACCTCAAATACTCCGGAGGAGCGCGAGCGGGTGGTTTTCGGCGATCCCCTCGAGCTCCTCTGGAGAAACTGCATCTTCGAGTTCTGCGGTGTCAGCGTCTTTTACAGAAAGATGTTTCGCGTCATCGTGACCAGCACCGCGGAGCAGAGGAGCCAATGGCTCTCTGAAACGAGGGACCTGGTGAGAAACTATTTTCCAGGGACCTGATAGGTCTTGCCGGTAAAGAAGGGTCCTATGCGGGTAATGAATTAAAAGTGGTAGAGGCAATGAAGGATTACACATATCGAAGTATCAACAAAAATGATATCTTCCTTGTCAAGAATCTCTGGTCGAAGTTGAATGATATCCACCATGATGACTCGATCTATTTCAAGGATCATTTTGCATCATTCACTTTTGAGAAAAGGATAACAAAGTTCGCCGATTGTGGCGAAGAGTCGATCATGATACAGGTTGCCGAATCGGACGACCGCACGCCGGTGGGGTACTGCATTTCAACTGTTGACCGGGATGGCGTCGGTGAGATTGATTCTATCTTTGTTGACGATCACCACAGGGGCAACGGGATTGGTGACATGTTGATGCGTACCGGTATTTCCTGGTTGCGGGAACGGGGCTGCGCAAAGATCAGGGTTGGCGTGGCCCATGGACATGAATCGGTCTTCCTCTTTTATCAGAGATACGGGTTTTTCCCCAGGATGACGTTTCTTGAAATGAAGTGATTTGCGGCTACACCGATAACTATCGGCCATCCCAATGCCATTTCGTGCACAGAACATCTTTCATACCGATAACTATCGAGACCCGCTGCCGATTGTTATCGGTATAATCGAAATCAAAATGCCGAAACAGGGATGCCTGTGCTCCGGTTGCATTAGAGATCCTAATTAATTTTGACCCGGACCCTGACAGGTACCGATAACTATAGGGAAACCGCTATTTTTGCGGTTCTTGCGCAGAGTGTATCTTTACAAATATAAAAAAATGATGACATTTTCCCTGGATGGTTAATACATATTCATGTGTAGTTCATGATCCATGATAAGAAAGAGTGATATCATCAATCCACGGGAAAAGTATTTATTGCCAGGCCCTGACCAGGTCCGATTTGCCGTGGCAGGCCAAACCCTTTCCCTGGTCCTTGGCTCATGCATTTCCACGGTGTTCATAGGAAGAAACAGCGGCTATATCGTTTCCGCCAATCACATCATGATTGCCCGTGAGCGCAATTATGGGGTAATAGCAAAGAAAAGCGCCCGCCAGCAGATAGACGAGATCCTAAACACCTACCACGAAGAGTTCCGGATCCCGGACGAGGAGATCCGGTGCCTCCACGTGGTGGGGGCCGGGAAGAAGGTGAATGATACATCGTTCCGTGTCCATGATGAGAATATCGAGGAGACCAGGCTGGTCCTGTCGGAAAAAAATATAATCACCCTCTTTGACGATACGCGGAGCTATTATTTCGCGACCTATTCCCTCAGCGGCGGCGATTTGTCGGTGTTCATAGAAGATAAGCTGGGAAACACCCATATGTCTTATATCATTGACCTGGACAAGCTCTTTTCCCTTGATCTGCAGAAGCTGTCAGGCCTGCCCGCGTCCGCGCTGAAGCCGCGTAACAGGGGCTTCGAGGAGTTTGTTGATCATGGCGCGATCGTATTCATCACCGGTGAAAAGAACAGGGCCAATGTTTGATCGCCGTCCTTCATCGCTCCCGGGGCGATTTTTTTATTTATTCTATTTGATTTTTTATTCTGCGCGTCCTGATAATGTTCAAGGCGGCCCATGATGCCAAACATGAACGACCATGACAACGCGGACCGGTTGAGGAAGGTTCTGATTTATTCTGATAAGCTCGCCGGCTTTGATTTCGGCCCGACCCATCCCTTCAAGCCGGCCAGGGCGAAGCAGATGATGGATCTTCTCTCCCGGTATTCGCTCCTCCATGAAAAAGACCAGCTGATTGTCGATCCAGAGCCGTTTCTGGAAGAGCACTTTTACGGTTTCCATGACAGGGCCTACCTCGGACTCCTGAAAAAGGCGGACCAGGGCGGATTCACCATGGATATGCTCGAGGCGGGTCTCGGGACCGATGACTGTCCCATCGTCCCCGGCCTCTGGGATTTCTGCATCGGCGCGTCAAGCGGCACATGCCTGGGCGCCGCCATGCTCGCGGAAGGATCGGCGCGGGTGGTCTTCAATCCCCTGGGGGGGTTCCATCATGCAGGACGCGCCCATGCCGAGGGATTCTGTTATATCAACGACCTGGCCGTTGCGATCAATGACCTGACAAGCCGGGGCCTCCGCGTCGCCTACATCGATATCGATGTCCATTTCGGCAATGGCGTAAGCGACGCCTTCGCGGACCGCGGCGACGTGCTGTGCGTATCAATCCATGAATCGGGAATGACCATCTATCCCTGGACGGGCTTTGTCGAGGAAATCGGCGAAGGCAAGGGAAAAGGATACACCGTCAATATACCCCTCATGCAGGGGAGCGATGATGAGATTTTTATCGGCGCCTTCGAATCCGTGGTGCCGCCCCTCGTCGAATCCTTCAAGCCCGATATCGTAGTTGCCGTCATCGGCGCGGACACGCACCGGGAAGACCTCCTGGGTCACCTGAACGTCACCAGCGGCGGCTACGAGAGGGTTGTCAGGATCATCAACGGGTTGTCGCCGAAGCTCCTGGTTGCCGGCGGGGGCGGGTACAACGTGTACAAGACGGCGGCCCTCTGGACCCTCGCGTGGGCAGTCCTGTGCGGCCTCGAGCCAGCGGACACTTACGCGGGAATTATAGGCGGCATGATGTACGGTCCCGAGGCCCATTCAGGTACCCTCCGCGACCAGCCCTATGCGATATCGGGTAATCTTAAAGATAAATGCGCCGCTCATGCCCGGGACATGGTCGAATATCTGAAAAAAAACGTTTTTCCCATTCACGGCATAGGATAGCGGTTCACCGCGGCTGCGATATCTGAATCGTCGATCTTGTTATCATGACACCGGGGAACCATTGAAGATACTATTAATAAGCCCGAGCGGCACGGATGATATCATAAGCAGGACCGTGAAGGACATCCCCTACATGGATTCCGGCGCCTTTTTCGCTCCCCACGCCCTTGCGGCTGTGGCTGCCCTCACCCCTCCCGGCCATGATCTGGTCCTCCATGACGAGCATATGCGCGGCCCCGCCGATGACAGTATCATCAATGGGGCCTTTGACATCATCGGCGTTTCCCTGATCACGAACCAGCTCCGGCGGACCCTGGAGATAGCCGAATTCGTGAAGGGGAGGGGCGTGGGAGGCTGCTTCGTCATCGGCGGGATCGGGACGACCAATGTGATGCGGAAGCTCAAGGACCTGGCCGATGTCATCTTCATAGGAGAGGCGGAGGAAACGTGGCCGCAGTTCATCCGCGACTTCCGGGCCGGCTCCCACAAGAAAACATACCAGCAGATATCGAAACCGGACATGGAGAAAACCCCGGCGCCCCGGTGGGACCTCATCAGCCCTGACATCCCGAAGTACGGAGCCGTGTCCGTGCAGACATCCCGGGGGTGCCCCCACGACTGCAGCTTCTGCGACGTGATCTACACCTACGGACGGAAAATCCGGAGCAAGTCCCCGGCCCAGGTTATCCGGGAGATCGGGCTCCTCATGGACCTGGGCGCGAAGATGATCATGATCGCCGACGATAATTTTACCGCTAACCGGGCCTACGCGAAGGAAATCCTCCGCGACCTCGTGGTCCACAACAATTCCCGGAAAATGCCTCTCAGCTTCATGACCCAGGTCGATATAACGGTCGCACAGGACAAGGAGCTCCTGGAGCTTCTGGCCGATTCCAATTTCTTCGAGCTCCAGATCGGCATCGAGTCCTTCGAGGCGGAGTCGCTGAAGCATATGAACAAAAGGCAGAACCTGACCCTGGACATCGTGGAGGCGATCCGGACCATCCAGTCCTACGGGATCGCGGTGCAGAGCCACCTTATCATCGGCTCCGACGCCGATACCACGGCGACCTTCGACCGCACGGCCGAGTTTGTGAGATCGGCCAATATCACGCACCACTCCTGCCATCCCCTGATGGCGCCGCCGGGTACCAGGCTCTGGTACGAGCTGAAGCGCCAGGGACGGCTGGTGGAGACCGATGACCGCCTTAAGGACCAGCTCGATATAACAAGCAATATCATCCCCAAAAACATGACTCGCGTTGAAATGATGGAAGGGATGGCGCGGTACTGGGAGACCGTGACGGCCGTGAAGCACTACCTGCCGCGCGCCATCGGGTTTATCAGCGGCATTACGCGGAAACCACGGGTCAAGGAGCCCGGCCTGGGCGGCCTCTGGTCCATCAGGGGGATGCTCTTCAGGGTATTCAAATATTATTCGACGGGAGTTCCGAAGGAGGACCGGGAGGCCTTTTTTACCCTGTTCCGGGCAGCATCGTCCAGGGGGAGGCACCTGGTGCCGAAGGCGATCTTCCTGTACACGCGCTATATCATGGACCGGATCCGAGATACCCACAGCATCGCTGTCGCCCGGGAACAGGCGGCCTGGGAGCGCGCCAATGCCGATGGCGTAACCGTGCTGCCGCCGGAAGTCCCCCTATCCGCCAATTTTCGTGAACATTATAAGGATATATTCAGAACTGCATATTTGCGCGTCAGGCAGTCGGCTTCCTCAATGGAAGAGTTGTACCGCGTAGTCCTCGACGCGATGATAGATTATTCGGACCGCCTTGATAGTATAGAAGAGTTCGATGATGTCCAGCGCGAGAATATCACCCTGTGCTGTGAAAGGAGCCTGGCTAAACCGCGCGGGGCCTTGGAGCCGGGTGACTTGGCTTTTCCCGAATCCCCGCCCTTCGGTTTCGAGCGGGAAATGCTCGATGCCCTTGATCACGTGAAACGATACGCCCGCGATATGGCCTCCGGATAGATCAGGGGATCTGAAGCCGGCAGGATATAAAAAATCAAAGGAGAATGATTATGCCGAAGCTTATCGACTGCAGCATTGCCATAGAAAACGACCTTCCCTCGGATCCGCCGATGATGATTCCCAAGATACAGTACCTGGGTCATGATTCCGGCGCTGAACAGATGAAGCTCTTCTTTCCCGATATCGATCCGAAAAAGGACCTCCCCGGCGGCAAGGGCTGGGCTGTCGAGATCGTCACTCTGAGCACCCATGGGGGCACTCACCTTGACGCGCCCTGGCATTACCATCCCACCATGGATAAGGGGGTGCGATCCCTTACGATCGACGAGGTTCCCCTGGAATGGTGTATCGGCCGCGGGGTGAAGCTTGATTTCCGTCATTTTGGCGACGGCTACCTGATCACGGCGAGGGACATGGAACAGGCCTTCAGGGACATCGGCCACGATCCTGCCGAAGGGGAAATCGTGCTGGTGAATACCGGCGCCGACAAATGGTGGGGAAAGCCGGAGTACCTGCTCAAGGGCTGTGGCATGGGGAAGGAAGCCACCCTTTGGCTATGCGACCGCGGCATACATGTTGTAGGGACCGACGCCTGGAGCTGGGACAGGCCCCTGCCGCTTATTGCTAAAGAATTCAAGGAAACTCGGGATCCATCAATTATCTGGGAAGGGCATTTTGCAAGCATTGAAAAGGGATACTGTCATATTGAAAAACTGACGAATCTTGACAAATTGCCGGCCCAAGGATTCACCTTTCATTGTTTTCCGATTAAAATCAAGGGCGCCAGTGCTGGTTGGATCAGGGCTGTTGCGATGATAGACGACTGACCAAAATGCCGCCCATGATAATCTGGTAAAACTCATCGGCCATTTTTTCAATATTGAGCAGCCCATCTCCATTGCTCTTTTTAACCACAAAATAGTAATAATCAACCCGGAGAAAGGCCCCTGCGGCGATGTTGGCGGCGAGTTCGACATCAATATCCGGCTTCACTATGCCCAGTTTGATGCCTTCCTTGATATAAATCATGATATAATCCAACAACTGCTGTTCAAAACGAACCAGGTAAGGCTCGAAGATTTTATTGAGTCCCGGCCCTATTCGGAGATATATATTGCAAAGATCCTCATTCTCTTTGAAAAATTTGAAGCTTCTCCTGATAAGAATCTTCAACATTTCATGGATATTATCTTCCCTGATTTCTGAAATATCAATGGAAGCAACTTCCTCCCATTCCTTGAGGAATTTGATGAGGAGGGATATAAACAGATCCTCTTTATTCTTAAAATAAAGGTAAAAAGTACCTTTTCCGACCTTGGCTTCCTTGATTACTTCTTCTACATATGTCTCATAATAGCCTTTTTCTGAGAATATTTTCTTTGAACATTCAAGGATTTGATTCTTTCTGAGTTCTCCTTTCATTCTTTTTTGCATGATTGGGTAAAAAACTCCTGAAAATGTTGTGAAAAATACCGATCGGACGGTATTTTTTATTGACATTTTATAGAAATAATCATATTTTGTCAATAATATATATCAGACCGGACGAGTCCGGATTATTTTTTGTTGACAGTATACATTGATATTTTATATGTTATTTAAGTGATTGGTTGATTGTCCAATCAAAATTATTGAAAAAGCACACATTTTAATATCATGAATATTAGTGACACTATCAGTATCATTGTCCAACAAGAAAAATATTAAATATGGAGTGATACAGCATGAAAGCATCAACAAAGATTATGATGAAGAAGCATGGATGGAGATTTGATCGGTTCATTCATAATTATATTTATTTCAAGTTCTATCATCCCTATGTGAAATTTGTTTATTATCTCTTTAAATACCTATCAAAGTATCTTTCATGGTTCAAGCCCCTCAACCTGATCCTCTCAATGGCCCTGTCGCGGTATCACTCTAAAGTTCTATCCTTCGGCGATACAAAAAAGATATTCACGCTGAACGAGAATATATCGGCCATATCCGCCCAGAACAAAAAGATTGTGCCCTTTAAATATGCCCACAAGATCCTGTTCATGGAACCGGAGCATATCGCGGTCATGGACTGTCCCTGCAAGGTCGCGCTGGGCGATAAGGATGAGAATATATTGTCCTGCCTTGCAGTCGGAAAGGGGCTCTCATCTTTCTGGCTGGAGCATGGGAAGAAGTACAACGCGAAGAAGATCAGCCAGAAGGATGCCCTGGCGCTGATAGAAAAATTCAGGGGGATGGGTTATCTCACCCAGGCGTTCTTCAAGGTGGCCACCGGCGGCAGCACCGGAGTCATCTGCAACTGCCACCCCGACACTTGCGTGTCCCTCCTGGCCACGAAATTCGCGAAGAAATTCGACAATAAGTTCACCATGAACGCGGATTCTGGATACTCGGTTGAGTTCAAGGAGAAGAAATGCAAATGGCACGGCACCTGTGAAGAGGTGTGTCCCGTTGGAGCGATCAAGGTGGATAAGGCCTCCAAAAAATGGATCTACGACAAGGATGCCTGTATCGGCTGCGAGCTCTGCGTGGAGCGCTGCCCGGAAAAGGCCCTCTCCTTCTACAGGGATGCGGCCAAAACGGTTCCCCTTGATATTGATATCGTGAAAAAAGAATTTGTCACGCCTAATTAATTTTTTATCTGGAGCATTACCATGAAGAAGGAGCAAAGAAAGGAATACGACGTGATCGTAGTGGGGAGCGGGGCCGCCGGCTGCACCGTGGCCCGGGAGATGACGAAGAAGGGAAAGAAGGTCCTTCTCCTCGAGAAGGGCGGCCGCATGGAGTGGCTGGGCAATACGGCCACGGTGGCGACCATGATCGACCTGCCGACCCTGCTGCGCAACTACAAGGATATAGTCATTTTCGTGAACAACTACGGCGGCGCCTCGAACATAGCCGCCGGGTGCGCGGTGCCGCCGCCCAAGAAGATATTCGCCCCCCTGGGGATCGACCTTGCTAAAGAGGCGGCCGAGGCGAAGAGCGAGATGTGGATCCAGCCGATGCCGGACGAGCTGATCGGCGAGAACAACATGCGCCTGCTGGAGGCGGCCAACAGCCTGGGCTACCACTGGCAGAAGGTGGAGAAGTTCATCGATCCGGGCAAGTGCAGCGGCTCCGGCAACTGCATGCTCGGGTGCAAGACCGGGGCGAAGTGGACCGGCCGCGTCTTCGGCGACGAGGCGGTGGCCGGCGGCGCGGACCTGAAGCTCCACGCCAACGTGAAGGACGTGATCGTGGAGAACGGCAGGGCCGTGGGCGTTGCCCTGAAGAACGGCGAGCGGTACTACGGCAAGGCGGTGGTCCTCTCCTCGGGGGGCCTGAACAACGTGCATATGCTCCGGGGCGCCGGCATCGAGGAGGCGGGCAAGGGCCTCTGCTGCGACTGGCTCTCCTTCGTGCAGGGGATCATCCCCGGCACCAACTCCCTGGGGGCCACGCCGATGAGCGTGGGTACCATCGAGCACTATGACGAGGACGGCCTCTGCATCCTGCCGGTGGCCCCGAACTGGGCGCTCTTCCTGGGGATTATCGCGCTGTCGGGACCCACGCATCTTTTGAAGATGGCCAACTTCATGCGGTATACCAGCATCATGGTGAAGGTGCAGGACGATACCACCGGCGAGATCAAAAAGGGGAGGGCCTTTTCCAAGCCCCTCACGGCCAACGACCAGAAGAAGATCGACAAGGGCGTGGAGATCATCACGAAGATCTTCAAGAAGGCCGGCGCCAAGGAGAGCAGCGTCTATCCGATGAAGGCCGCCGGCGCCCATCCGTCCGCGACCTGCCGCATCGGCCATGTGCTGGACACCAACCTGGAGACGCAGATCAAGGACCTTTACTGCTGCGACGCCAGCGTGTTCCCGTCGTCCCTGGGCGCGCCCGTGGTCTGGACCGTGGTGTCCCTCGGCAAGAGGCTCGCGAAGCACCTGGATAAAAGGCTTAAATAGGTAATACCGGATGGCCGATCCCTGACAGTGGGATTGGCCATCTTTGTCGTTTTTGGCATTATCTGACGGGAGGAACCATGAAACAATCGACGAAAGATATTTTTAAGAAGCATGGCCGCCGCTATGACAGGGCTATCCATAATTATATCTATTTTCGATACTATTATCCTTACATAAAAACGCTCACCACCGGAGTTCTCGCCCTGAAGCGCTTCATGTGGTTCAAGCCGCTGAAACCGGTGGCCAATTTCATCTTTCATCGCTATCATTCAAAAGTCCTGTCGATGAAGGACACGAGAAAGATATTCGAGCTGAACCAGGACCTTCGTCTTATTTCAGATGAAAACAAACAGATTATACCATATAAGTATGCGACGAAGATAATATTCCAGGAACCAGAATTCATCGCGGTGATGGATTGTCCCTGTAAAAAATCGACCGGCGCCCCCCAGGAAGACCTGAACTCATGCTTCATGGTCGGCAAGGCCGCTCAATTCTGGCTGGATAACAAGAAGTATAACGCGCGAAGGGTGACCCAGAAGGAGGCGCTGGAGATAATTTCCCGGCTGAGAAAAAAGAAATACATAAACCAGTCGTTTTTCAAGGTGGCCACCGGCGGGAGCACCGGCGTCATATGTACCTGCCATCCCGATTACTGCCTCAGCCTTATCGCGACTCGGCTCACCAAAAAGCTGGGCGACGGCGTGGTGCCCGTGTCGACCACATCGGGCTATTCCGTGAAACACGATCCGAAGAAATGCAAACAATGCGGCACCTGCGCCACGGTCTGCCATTTTGGCTCGATTACATTTAACGGCGGGAAACGGGAATACGGCAGCGCTGAGTGCAGGGGATGCGAGCTCTGCGTTGAGAGCTGCCCTAATGGAGCTCTGGAATTGTACGTCGATTCCGGCAAGCCGCTTCCGCTGGACCTTGACAGAATAAAAGAAAAAGTGATGGCATGAGTCGGGCATATTGCCCTGTAGAACCCCACATAGGATGTAACGATTGAAGCCCTGGTAAGGCAGGAAGCCTTACCGGGGCATTTTGTGCTGATTCAGGACTGCGCAGGCTGCCTGTTCTTGTAGAGGACGCCGAAAAACAGCATGTTGAAAAACTCGTTCACCAGCTCTTCAATGTTCGACGATGCCGCTTCGTCGCTTTTAAGGGTAAAATAGTAATAATGAACCCGGAAAAAAGCCCCTGCCACGATATTCGCCGCCAGTTTGACATTGAAGGATTTGTCGAGATATCCGAGGTCGCGCGCTTTTTCAAGATCTTTGATGATGTAATCGAGCATCTGGATTTCGAAATTCTTTAAATAGGGCTCGATGATTGCGCTCAGGCCGGGGGCTATGCGAAAGTAGAGGTTTGACAGCTCTTCGTTTTTTTTAAAAAAGATAAAGCTTTCCAGCGCGACTTTTTTGATGTAATCGATATAGGACGTGGATATGTTTTTATCTATGCCGATGGAAACGGAACTCTGCCAGTCATTGAGGAACATGAAGAGAAGCGATACGAAAATATCCTCCTTGTTCTTGAAATTTCTGTAAAAGGTGCCTTTGCCGACGCCGGCTTCCTTAATGATTTCATCGACATAGGTGCTGTAAAAGCCTTTTTCCGAAAATAATTTCTTTGCCGCTTCGATAAGACGTTGTTTGCGAATTTCGTTCTTTTTAAGCTGCATCGTTGTTCCCTGGATCTGGACAGAATTGTATATTGTCTTTATCGATTGTGCCACTGACATGAGGCAGTATATAAAGCTATGCCAGACATTTCAATTAGAAAAAGTTTGATGTGGCCCCAATGGAGCAGCTTTATTATAATTGTGACATTATTGCATATTAATGATATGACGCTTTTTACAAGACCAGGATGCTTTTTATATAAATACTAACATCTGTTAGCCGAAAATTGATGTATATAATCCGGTTTGCAGGTTACCTGTTTTTTATACCGGAGCTCTAAAGTGATGAACAGCACTGCATCCATGATTCCCAATTTTCTTAATAATCATAGAGCCGGTTATAATTTACATCATGGCTGGTATAGATGCTTTACTGATCCTGTATGGCCTTTTTTACTTATGTTTAAAGTGATAGTGTTATAAACTAATGTATTATTCAAAGAATATCAGTATTTAAAAATCTTAATATGAATATATTGTAAAAAATGTATAATTAAATTTTTACGAAAAGATTAAATAACAATTAATTACTGTTCAACCGTCTGGTTGTTATAATTTTTATTGACTTATATAGTTGAAATTGTAGTATTAAAATAGACCTGACGCGTCAGGTACATTTATTTTTATAAATATCAATAATGTTTATAAAGAAATTTAATTTCAAATATTAGACATGACACATCAGGTCAATTTAACCAATTTTTCCATCAGTTTATGAAACCAAATTTGGAGGGGGTCAGAGCATGAGAGAATCGACAAAATTATTAATGAAAAAGCATGGCTGGCGGATCGACAGGGCAATCCATAATTACCTATATTTCGCATGGTATTACCCTTATGTCAAAACCGTTTCTATGGCTTTCAAGCCTCTCGAGTACCTGACATGGCTGAAGCCTCTGAAATATGCGGGTAACTTCATTTTCAGCCGCTACCACAGCAAGGTCCTGTCAGCGGCGGACACTAAAAAGATATTTGAACTTAATGAAAACATCAATTTTGATGGGGAAGAGAATAAAAAGATCGTTCCGTTCAAGTACGCACGAAAGATCCTCTTCACCGATCCTGAATTCATCGTTGTCATGGACTGTCCCTGCAAGAAGGCCCTCGGCGATAAGGATGAACACATTAATTCATGCCTCTTTGTCGGCAGCGGCACCGGCAAGTTCTGGCTCGACCGGTGCAAAAAATACAATCCCCGTGTGGTCTCCCAGGAAGAAGCCCTGGACCTAATAAAATCTTTCAGGAAGAAAGGGTATATCACCCAGGCATTTTTCAAAGTGGCCACCGGCGGCAGCACCGGGGTCATCTGCAACTGTCACCCCGACACCTGCGTATCCCTCAGGGCAACCGCCCTGACCAGGAAAATCGACCCGAAAACCTACATGACAGAGGTCTCCGGCTATTCCGTGGAACATGATATCAAAAAATGCAGGAAATGCGGCACCTGCGTACAGACCTGCCATTTCGGCGCTGTCAGCATCAATGGCCGGGGCTGGTCCTATGACAAGGGAAAATGTCATGGCTGCGAACTTTGTGTCGAGAATTGTCCCAATAAAGCCATACGGCTGTATGCCGATCCTGATAAATCCAGACCCCTCGACCTGGATCTGGTCAGGGAACACGCCAGAAAATCCGCATACGCGCTGAGAAACTAAAAGGAGCCATACAATGAAAAAGGAACAGAAGAAGCAATACGACGTGATCGTAGTGGGGAGCGGGGCCGCCGGCTGCACCGTGGCCCGGGAGATGACGAAGAAGGGAAAGAAGGTCCTTCTCCTCGAGAAGGGCGGCCGCATGGAGTGGCTGGGCAATACGGCCACGGTGGCGACCATGATCGACCTGCCGACCCTGCTGCGCAACTACAAGGATATAGTCATTTTCGTGAACAACTACGGCGGCGCCTCGAACATAGCCGCCGGGTGCGCGGTGCCGCCGCCCAAGAAGATATTCGCCCCCCTGGGGATCGACCTTGCTAAAGAGGCGGCCGAGGCGAAGAGCGAGATGTGGATCCAGCCGATGCCGGACGAGCTGATCGGCGAGAACAACATGCGCCTGCTGGAGGCGGCCAACAGCCTGGGCTACCACTGGCAGAAGGTGGAGAAGTTCATCGATCCGGGCAAGTGCAGCGGCTCCGGCAACTGCATGCTCGGGTGCAAGACCGGGGCGAAGTGGACCGGCCGCGTCTTCGGCGACGAGGCGGTGGCCGGCGGCGCGGACCTGAAGCTCCACGCCAACGTGAAGGACGTGATCGTGGAGAACGGCAGGGCCGTGGGCGTTGCCCTGAAGAACGGCGAGCGGTACTACGGCAAGGCGGTGGTCCTCTCCTCGGGGGGCCTGAACAACGTGCATATGCTCCGGGGCGCCGGCATCGAGGAGGCGGGCAAGGGCCTCTGCTGCGACTGGCTCTCCTTCGTGCAGGGGATCATCCCCGGCACCAACTCCCTGGGGGCCACGCCGATGAGCGTGGGTACCATCGAGCACTATGACGAGGACGGCCTCTGCATCCTGCCGGTGGCCCCGAACTGGGCGCTCTTCCTGGGGATTATCGCGCTGTCGGGACCCACGCATCTTTTGAAGATGGCCAACTTCATGCGGTATACCAGCATCATGGTGAAGGTGCAGGACGATACCACCGGCGAGATCAAAAAGGGGAGGGCCTTTTCCAAGCCCCTCACGGCCAACGACCAGAAGAAGATCGACAAGGGCGTGGAGATCATCACGAAGATCTTCAAGAAGGCCGGCGCCAAGGAGAGCAGCGTCTATCCGATGAAGGCCGCCGGCGCCCATCCGTCCGCGACCTGCCGCATCGGCCATGTGCTGGACACCAACCTGGAGACGCAGATCAAGGACCTTTACTGCTGCGACGCCAGCGTGTTCCCGTCGTCCCTGGGCGCGCCCGTGGTCTGGACCGTGGTGTCCCTCGGCAAGAGGCTTTCAAAGCACCTGGATGCGCGGCTTAAGTAATGATATGGTTGGAGCTGTCCCGCCTCCCAAACCCTCACGGGTGGAGGCGGCCTTTTTGAAAGCGCGGTCACGCGACCGCGCTTTCAAAATACAAAGTCCCCCTTCCGGGGGAAGTCTCTCATGAGCATTATTCAAGGGACTAAACGAACGGTTTCCCGTCCCTCACTGCTGTCCCGCCACTGGCTGGCGCTTTTTCTTGTTTTCAAGAGCCTTAAAATAATCGTATGACATGGTATAAGCGGTTCTATCTTTAAACTTTATTTCCTGATTGAACATGCTCTTCAAACCCCGGGAAAGCTCATTGTAGATGTCCTGGGATATGCTCAGCCCGTTGGGGCATGTGCCCTGTTTCTCAAGATGCGAGGCATAGTTGATGACATCGGAAACGATTCGCCCTGTATCGTTAAAAAACTTGATGGTATTGGCATCCATCCCGATGCGGAGCTCGATGTTATCCTCGATCGGTTTATCGGGCATTGAATTGAATAATGGCAGCGTGAAAAGCACCTCTATGCAGCATGCCACCGCGTTGTTGATGCCGTCATCTTTCCGAAACGCGATTATGCCGCCATCGCCGGCCCAGAACCACACCCGGCCGTTATAATGATATAAGCTTTTATTTAAAAAATTGTTGAATTTATAATAAACCTTTTCCATCGCAGAGGGACTGTGCTTCTGAACAAGCTTGGAGTTGCCGCATATGTCTATCGATGCGATAATGATCTGATATTCCTTGCCTTCGCGGAGCACTCCCCAGCCTGGCATTATATCCTTGTTCTCATGGGACGAAATGAATTTCCGTTTCATGAAGTCAAAATAAACGCCGGTTCGGGACAGGCGGTAGAGAATATTTTCAAGCCCTATAAGCTTGACGATATTCCCGTTGAGCAGCGTGCCGTCCAACTCGATTACAAATGATAGAAGATCCTTGATTTTGCCCCGTGATTGACATTCGGAAACAAGAATGGTTGCCGCTTTCAGCGGCGCAATGGTAATATGTTTCGGTATGCTGCCATATAAATGAGCGCTGTAGTCCTTTAACAAATAAGAACCGATGGCCTCCAGATCACGGAAGAGAAGGCTTTTTGCCAGCATTTCCGTCAGGTCTTTAGTTAGTGTCAGATCAATTGTGACCATAGTAAATAATCATGGTATTCTGTATTTTGTATGCGAAAATTACACCAAAGTATCTCAGCAATCAAGTAAAAAAGCATCATAAAGAGAAAAAATTATCCGACATGCCAGGCCCATTTATTCAATTCCTGCATAGTTATTCGCATAAAATTGTAGTTGCCGCCATTTTCTTTAAACATCACCGGGGCGCTGCGGATGAATATGATACGTATACCGCAAGCAGGAAAAGGTGCCGTTCCTGAGGAAGAAGAAGTACTGACCGGGTCCTGTGGAAGCGGCACAGAAGTAAAAGCACCTGTCCGGAACTTTTTGCTTGCCATGGGCTTCAGTAATGCCATAATCATTTCAGATAAGGCCCGGTATATCGCTTTTATCGGCCCTGATGAGTAATCCCGGCTTCAGGTGAGGGGATCATAAAAAATCAATCTATGCATGAACGCAACAATACAGACATTGACAGCAGGTTCAGAGAATATGTCTATTCGCGCATGATACATCTCGGGCGGATCGGGGCTATCATTGCACTGCTATTGATTCCTGTTTTCGCGTTATTGGACCTGCTTGTCTTCTCGCTTCCCTGGCAGATTATTTTTTTTAGGACACCTCCCTTTGTGTTTGCGTTACTGTTTCTTGTAATGATAAAAAACGCTCCGCCAAAACACCATGCCCTGGTGCGGACCATTTATATACTTCTTCTATTGAGCTCAGTTTTAATGATGAACGGCATTGTCATGATCACCGCCGGCTCCGAATTCTATGACGCGGCGGTTTTATGGCTCGTTATTGTGATCTTCCTGGTGTTCCTGGGTTACCGCGGGGAGGTCATGACCCTCGCGCTGATGCTTCTTGCTCCGCTTCTTGTTCTTGCCATCCATATACTGCTCACTATTGAAATCGCCGTTGCCCGGATGGTATTCCTGACCATGCCCTTCGTGGTATCGGCCATCTGCGTTGCCCTCGCCATAAGCCAGAACAGGATGCGCTACAACCGATTCAGGCAGGCTGCGGTAATCGATTCACAGACCCGTGAGCTTGAGGAGAATTACCGCTATATCGAGCAAAAAAACGACCAGATTTTCCATGACCTGCTCCTCGCCCGGTCAATACAGATTAACCTGTTTCCCCAGGAACCGCCTGTCGTGGATGGTGCCGAATTTTATTCATCCTTCATTCCCCTGGCTGAACTGGGGGGCGATTTTTATGATTTCATAAGGTTTGGCGAAGACAATCGCATCGGTGTGTTCATCAGCGACGTGTCGGGACACGGTGTCGCCGCTGCCCTTATAAGCAGCATGGTGAAGACCCTGGTGCATACAGCCGGCCAGGAAAAACACTCATGCAGTGAATTCATGGCGTGCATCAATAATAAAATCATCGGTCTCACGAAGGATAATTTCCTTACGGCATTTTACGGAATCTATGACACGGGAACGAGGATCTTCCGGTATGCCCGAGGTGGCCACCCCTATCCCTACCTTCTGCGAGCGGGGGGTGCGATGGAGGAGCTCCGTTCTGAAGGCATTCTCCTTGGCGTTAAGGCTGGAATCGCCTTCACCGAGGGAGAGACGGTGCTCAACCCGGGCGATAGAATTCTCTTTTACACGGATGGCCTCATGGAGGCCAGGAATTCCCGGCAGGAGGAATTTGAGAATACGTTAATGAACGATATTATTCTGAAACACAGGGACCGGCCGATATCTGAACTTGTGCAAACCATCATACAGGGATTATTCGATTTCTGCGGTACTATGGCAATTAACGATGATGTTTGTATCGTTATGATGGAAACAAAGTAGTTGACCGGACAGGTAAGAAAAAAAGGACCACTTCGGAGTTGTCTGTGATACCAAACAGATAATATTCACCCTATCACCCAATTATTGATATATTTTTATTGACTTTTTCAAGTGAATATAACTATTTTGATAAAAACCTGACGCGTCAGGTCCATTAAGAAACACAATAACATATGGCAATGAGTATATAAATTCTTTATTCTGACATGACACGTCAGGTTAATATTATACTGTTTATATTACCATACAGTCGGGTCAGAGTACTAGAGAATCCACAAATGTTTCGATGAAAAAGCGTCGTGCCTCTGGGCAAAAGGCGTTCAAAGCACATGGATGCTGGGTTGCGATATGCCATGGCATCCGCTGAACTCGGAGCAAACTATCAAGCAGCCGGAGGGATTATTCCCTGTTCGGCTGTTTAACAAAAAATAGACCGGGAGGGGTAGTTACATGAAATCATCGACGGAACAGTTGTTCAATCTCCATGGAAAAAATCTCTATTTGAAAATAGACGGATATCTCTACCTGAAGTATATATCTGTATACGTAGGGATAATCGCGAGGGCCTTCACTATCGTGGGGAAGATAATCAATAAAGGGAATAAATTTCTCTTTATTCCCATTATCAGATTCCTCACCAGCAGGTACCACGGCAAGATAATGCTTGTGCAGGACGCCAGAAAAATCGTCAAGCTTGACAAGGACGTGGCTGTTCCGCGGGACCTCGCCAAATCAGTCATTCCCTATGACATGGCGCATCAGATCATTTTCCAGAACCCCGATTCCATCGTCGCGGTGGAATGCGCCTGCCGCAACGCCAGGAAGCACGACTGCCAGCCGGCGAACAAGTGCATGATCATCGGCGAGCCTTTCTCTTCATTCATGCTGGAGCATAACAAGGGCGCGAACCCTATCAAGCTTACCCGTGACGAGGCCCTTGATCTTCTCGCGCTGTGCAAGGAAAAGGGTTACGTGACAAACGCCTACTGCAAGGACGGGGCCGGCGACCGCATGTACGCGATCTGCAACTGCTGCCCCGAATGCTGCGTTTCCATTTCGGCCCATAAGCTCTTCGGGTCGCTGGATATCATGGAAAGCTCCCTGGCCCATTCGGGCTACGGCATGTCAATAAATGCCGCGAAATGCAAGGGCCATGGCGAGTGCGTATCCATCTGCCCCTTCGGGGCCATTACGAGGAATAATGAAAAATCAATCCCGGAGGTCCATCCGAGCCTTTGCATGGGATGCGGGAACTGCGCTGAAGCATGCCCCGAGGGCGCCATCACAATGGTCAGGCGGGATGAGAAGGCCCTGCCCCTGGATATTCATGAGCTTGTTCCCGCTTCAAAATAATAAATCAATGATGACTTGAAAACAGTAATGTCCAAACGATCACGAAACGTTCGTGTCGCAACTGCAGCAAAGATTTAAAGCCGCTCTCAGCGGCTTTTTTTATCGCCGTAACGCATGGAAAACATTTTCACCACCAGCGCGTCGAGAAGCCGGTTGGGAAGGAGTGTTTCCAGCCGCGAGAGAAATCGGTTGCGGGCGATGATGTACCGCTCCCGGGGGCGCGCTTTGGTGATGAACCGGTAGATCTGCGCCGCCGCCTTTTCGGTTTCCATGCCCCTGGTGCCGCCGGCGATGAAATTCTCCCTGAAAGCCCGGAGGCTTTCCCGGTATTTCTGGTCAGCGAAGGAGGAGTCCTGGTTAAGGGCCTTGTTCCAGATCGGGGTGGCGATCCCCGCCGGCTCGAGAAGGATTGTCTTCACTCCCATGGGATTCAGCTCCCGCCGTACGGAATCGCACCATCCCTCGAGGGCGAATTTCGACGCCGTGTAGGGGGAGAGAAAGGGCAGGGCGATCCTTCCCGCGAGGGAGCCGTTCACCACGAGACGGCCCCTGCTCCTGATGAGGCAGGGAAGGATCTTCTGGGTGAGGGCCGCCAGGCCGAGGAAATTTATCTCCATCACCGCGCGGTACGATTCGAGGGGCAGGTTCTCGAAGGGGCCCCCCAGTGCGACGCCGGCGTTGTTGATGAAGAATTCCAGGCGATGCCCCTCGCTGCAGTAGCGGTTGACCAGGGTCGCGAAGGAGATGATCGACGATTCGTCGCGAAGGTCGAGCCTGTGCGCCATGATGTTGTTCCTGCCCGGGAAGGGATTCTGCTCGAGATATGACGCGATGACCGTGTAGCCGGCGCCGGCGAAGAGGCCGGCGAGGGATTTGCCGATCCCGCTGTCGCATCCGGTTATCGCCGCCAGTTTCATTTGTGCGCCTCCTTTTATCTGGATGATGCGCAGGAAAAATATCTCTATATTAAATGTAATCGGTTATGGTTCCTCTGTCAAATAGTTCCGGGTGAGGATAAAAAGGAGCCGGGGGATGAGGGGATTGTGCACCGAATACGTTAGAGTCCTTCCAGAGCTCCCCGCATCCTCTCCATCGCCTCCTCCAGTATCGCCCTGGGGCAGGCGATATTGATCCGTTCGAAGCCGTCCCCTTCGGGGGAGCCGAAGATGTAACCGTCGTCCAGGGCGAGGCGGGCCTGGTCGCGGAGAAGCTTCTTGAGATTTTCATTGCCAAGGCCGTACTCCCTGAAGTCGAGCCACACCAGGTAGGTGGCCTCGGGCTCGATCACCTTCACCCGGGGCAGCTTCTCCACGATGAACTCCTTGAGGAAGGTGAGGTTCCCGTCGAGGTAATCCATCAGCTGGTCGAGCCATTCATCGCCGTGGCGGTAGGCGGCGATGAGGGCTTCTGCGCCGAAGAGATTGGGCCACTTGAGGCCGAGGCATTCTATGGTGCGGTTGTAGCGCTTCCTCAATTCAGGGTTTGCTATGACCAGGTTTGCGGTCTGGAGACCGGCCAGGTTGAAGGTCTTGCTAGGCGCCGTGCAGGTGATGGATTTCATGAGAAAACCGGGGCTGATGGACCCGAAGGGAACATGGCGATTGCCCTTGAATGTCAGGTCACAGTGGATCTCGTCAGATATGACGAGGAGATCATGGGCGGCGCAGATGTCGCCGATGCTCTTCAGCTCTTCCTTCGTCCAGAGGCGTCCCACCGGGTTATGGGGGCTACAGAGGATCAGCATCCGAGCCCTGGGATCCCTTGCCTTCTGCTCCAGGTCATCATAATCGACGCGGTAGGCCTTATCCTCGAGCTTCAGGGGATTGTTGATGATCACCCGGCCGTTGTTCTTTATCGCGCCCATGAAGGGATAGTAGACCGGCTTCTGCACGATGACGCCGTCGCCCGGTTCGGTGAAGGTCTGGATGAGGAGGTTCAGCGCCGGCACCACGCCGGGGGCGGGGACGATCCAATCCGGCGCGATCCTCCATCCGTGGCGCCTTTCGAACCAGTCCGTCACGGCCCGGAAGTATTCCGGCATCGGCGCCGTGTATCCGAACACGCCGTGGCGCGCCCGCTCTTCCAGGGCGGCCACCACCTCCGGGGGCGATTCAAAGTCCATATCCGCGACCCAGAGGGGGAGGAGTCCCGATCCCTTGAAGATAGAGTCCGCCAGGTCCCACTTGAAGGAGCCTGTTCCGGTGCGGTCGATGATCCTGTCAAAATCGAATTTCATGATTCCCTGTCCCGGTTTTTCCGGGCCGGGAAACAGTATAGGGCCAGGGCCATTGATGTCCAGTCATTTCAGGCGCAATCAGGGCTGTTCTTCCGGGAATTCATCCGGGCCATGAGGGAGGAGGCCGTCGCTTCCATCGTGGAGCCATCCTCGAAATCATAGGACCCTTCACGGACCCGCCTGTGCAGCGCTTCGATCCTGGCGGCGCGATTGTTATCGTAATCCTTTTCTGAAGTCCGCACCATCTCCCCTATCTCGCGGGAAAAGCTCATGATAGATTTTACCAGGGGAGTGCTGTTTTTCTCAAGCATCCGCCTCCGGGCCGCATCGGAAATATCAACGACATCGGCGCCTTTGGCCGTGGTCGTGTCCCTGCGGAGAAAACGCGGCGCCCGCTCCGGTCCGGCCTGCAGCGGCTGACGGTAGTTCCAGTATTCAGTGGTTTTGTTGATCATCATGAAGGTGCTCCTTTTTTACTTAAGTATTGACATAATTAGTATCGGTTAGTACACACAAATGTTTAGCTATTTTTTGTATAGCATAAATAATTTTAGTATTCAACCGATAACTATCGGGTAATATTTTTAAATAAATATTCGAGTTGTTGCAAATCTGATTCTTTTAATCGGGGTTAAGGGGCGAAGCCCCTTAAAAGCCCACCGCAGGGGCTATCCTGCGAGGGCGAGACGCAGTTTCGCAATAATTCTATTATTTATTATTGACAAAAAAAGCCTTAAATTATAATTACTACTAAATCTATAAGATTACTGGTATATAAATTTAGGAGGATTTCAATGAGCAAAATTGATGAAGAATTGAGGATTGAATCACTGGCCCTCCATGGCGGCCAGGAGCCGGATCCAACCACCGGTTCCCGGGCAGTGCCGATCTACCAGACAACATCATATCAGTTCAACGACACTGACCACGCTGCAAATCTTTTCGCCCTCGCGGAATTCGGCAATATCTACACCAGGCTGATGAATCCGACAACGGACGTTTTTGAGAAGCGGATTGCGGCCCTTGAGGGAGGCATCGGGGCCCTGGCAGTGGCAAGCGGTCAATCGGCCATAACCCTATCGATCCTCAATATCGCCCAGGCCGGTGATGAGATCGTTTCGGCCGATAACCTTTACGGCGGAACCTACAACCTGTTCCACTATACGTTCCGGAAGCTCGGCATTAAGGTCACCTTCGTGAAGTCCAATGACCTGGACGCGATCAGGAAGGCCATCACGCCGAAAACCAGGGCGGTCTACGCGGAATCGATCGGCAACCCGAAGCTCGATGTGGCGGACCTGGAAGGAATATCGAAGACGGCCCATGATAACGGCATCCCCTTCATCCTGGATAATACGGTATCGCCCTATATCCTGCGGCCCTTCGACCATGGCGTCGACATCATCGTGTACTCGGCCACCAAGTTCATAGGCGGCCATGGCACGTCCATCGGCGGCGTTATCGTCGATTCGGGAAAGTTTGACTGGACCAACGGCAAGTTTCCCCTTATCGCCGACCCAGATCCGAGCTATCACGGACTCAGTTTCGTGGAGGCGTTGAAGCCTATCGGCAATATCGCTTACATTATAAAGGCGCGCGTTAACCTGTTACGCGATATCGGCCCGGCCCTGTCGCCGTTCAACTCGTTTCTCTTCTTGCAGGGCCTTGAAACGCTCCATCTCAGGCTTCCGCGCCATTCGGAGAACGCCCTGGCCGTGGCGCAGTATCTCGAGAAACACCGTGATGTATCCTGGGTGAACTATCCCGGCCTTGCGTCAAGTCCGGAAAAAGAGCGGGTGAAGAAGTATCTGCCCAGGGGCGCCGGGGCCATCGTCGGGTTCGGCATCAAGGGAGGGGCTGTAGCGGGAAAGAAGTTCATCAACTCGCTTCAACTGCTGTCTCACCTCGCCAACGTGGGAGACGCCAAGTCCCTGGCCATCCACCCCGCCAGCACCACGCACCAGCAGCTCTCTCCGGAGGAGCAGCTCGCGACCGGGGTAAAGCCGGACTTCATTCGGCTTTCCATCGGCATCGAGCATGTCGACGACATTATCGCCGATATCGACCAGGCCATCGGCAGGGCAGCGTCATGATGGAGTTATATGGAATTTTTGAATTGAAAGGAGGCGCATATGAGCAGAATATACAATGATATCACGGAGACAATAGGAAATACGCCGCTGGTAAGGCTCAACAGGCTGAATAATCCCAATGAGGCGGTCGTCCTGGCCAAGCTGGAATCGTTCAATCCCCTGTCGAGCGTGAAGGACCGGATAGGCCTCGCGATGATAGAGGCCGCTGAAAAAGAGGGGAAGATCGATGACACAACGGTCATCATCGAGCCCACGAGCGGCAATACCGGCATAGCCCTGGCCTTTGTATGCGCGGCCCGGGGATACCGGCTGATCCTCACCATGCCCGACACCATGAGCGTGGAGCGGCGGCAGCTGCTGCAGATCCTCGGGGCGGAGCTGGTTCTCACCGAAGGGTCGCTGGGCATGAAGGGCGCCATCGCCAGGGCCGAAGAGCTGGTGAAAACCACGCCGAACAGCTTCATGCCGCAGCAGTTCAACAATCCGGCCAACCCGGAGATCCATCGCAGGACCACGGCCGAGGAGATATGGAGCGACACCGGCGGCGCCGTCGATATCTTCATCGGCGGCGTGGGCACCGGCGGGACCGTGACCGGCGTGGGCGAGGCGCTTAAAAAGAAAAAGCTCTCGGTCAGGATCATCGCGGTAGAGCCGGCGGATTCGCCGGTGCTGTCCGGCGGCAGTGCCGGACCGCATAAGATCCAGGGGCTCGGTGCGGGCTTTGTCCCGCAGATATTCAACAGGGACGCTGTCGATGAGATCATAACCGTTGCGCACACGGACGCGGGGGAAACATCCCGCCGCCTCGCGCGGGAGGAGGGGATCCTTGCCGGCATATCGGGCGGGGCCGCGCTCTGGGCGGCGCTGAAGGTGGCGAAGCGGAAAGAATCGGCGGGCAAGACCATCGTGGTGCTGCTTCCCGATACCGGGGAGCGGTATCTTTCCACCTGGCTCTTCGGCGGCAACGGCGCCCGGTAGCGATCGCGGATGACGCGGTGGAATGATTTTTTATTTTTGTGTTGCATTGGCGCGGCGCTTCCTGAGGAGTATACGTCGAACCCCGGCCCGGCGATGCCGGTCCGCGCGGTGTTACGCGGCTGCCGGACCGGGGAATGATAATTATTGTGCGGGTGTGTATCGATCATGAAACGCGTGGCAATCAATGGGTTCGGCCGGGTAGGTAAAATGGTGCTGCGGGCGCTCTGCGCGCGGGGTGTGCCGGGAGAAACAATCAGCGTGGCGGCCATTGCCGATTTTCCCGACGACGCGCGGTATTACGCGTACCAGCTAAAGCACGATTCGGTCCATAGAAGGCTTGACGCCTCCGTCCATTCCGGGAAAAGCGAGACCTGCGGAGAGAAGGATGACATGATCGTCCTGAACGGCTCCTCGATCAGGATCATCCCGGCTGTTCAGGACGCCGCGCTGCTTCCATGGAAGGACCATGAAATCGACATCGTCCTCGACGCGACGGGGCTGTGCGTGACCTTCGAAGACGCTTCGCGCCATCTCAAGGCGGGCGCGAAAAAGGTGATAGTTTCTAACATTACCGGGGACCCCGGCGTTAAGACCATAATCGGCGGGGTCAATGACAATAACTATGACCGGGAGAGGCACCATGTCCTGTCAGGGGCCTCTTGTACGACGAACTGCATAGTGCCCGTTATCCATGCCCTGGAAAAATCAGGCATCCCCGTTGAATCGGGCCACATGGCGGTGCTGCTCCCTTTCACGGCTTCACGAAAAATAGTCGATGCCTATTCGCCCAGGGGCCTTCGCGACGGGAGGTCCGCAGCCATGAATATTATCCCGTCCACGGCAAAGACGTCAACGGTGATAGATGAATTTTTCCCTTCCCTGAAAGGCAGAATAGGTGAAGTCGCCTTGCGGGTTCCCGTGGCGGAGGCTTCGCTGTTGGATTTTTCATTCGTGACCCAAAGGGATTCTTCGTTCGCCGCGGTGGATGAGGCTTTACGGTCGGCATCGGCAACATATCTCAAAGATATCGTCGGCACAAGCGACGAGGAGCTGGTTTCCACCGATGTCATCGGCGAGGCACGATCATCCCTCTACGACTCGCCCTTGTCCCTTCGGGCCAACATGAAAAATGAAAAGAGGCTCTTCAGGCTTTTCCTCTGGTTCGATAATGAATGGGGCTATGCAAACCGGATCGTTGACCTGATGCTGAAAGTTTAGGGTAGCAGTTGTAAAGTGAGGGGGCTTGGGCCATCCCGCTCGTCCGCCTCGTATTACATCCTGTAGACTCGGTGGAATCGGCGACGTCCATGTCGCCTGCTCGCCGGGATGGCTCCATGCCCCCCCCCAAAAAAAATTATACTGTTAACAGGTTTCGCACGGACCAAGGAAAAATAAAAAATGTTGACAAAAAGGGGTATGCTTTTGATACACTACTGAATTAGTAGTATATACACTTTACGGAGATCCGCCAATGAGGCTGTCCACTCGTTCACGGTATGGTGTCAGGCTGATGCTGGCCCTGGGTGCCAGCGAGAAAAAGGATCCGATCTTTCTTAAAGACATAGCGCGCGCCGAGGAGATATCCGAAAAATACCTGAGCCAGATAATTATTCCTTTGAAAGCGAAGGGGCTGGTGACGACCTTCAGGGGCGCCCACGGCGGCTATATCCTGAGCAGGCCCGCGTCGGAGATCAGGCTCAGGGAAATAATCGAGCCCCTCGAAGGCGACCTCTGCCTGGTCGACTGCGTGACGAAGGCCGAGGTCTGCAATCGATCGACGGATTGCGCCACCCGCGAAGTATGGGCCGAAATGAGCTCCCTCCTGCTGGATTTTCTCGATACCTTTACCCTCGAAGACCTGATTCGGAAGTATAAAGACAAGAAAATTTCCGATGCGGGAAACAACGATTTTTCGATTTGAAGCGATGAGCTGATAGCAAAAGCGTTATTATCAGGCGGCCTCGATTCGACGCCGGCGACGGCAGCCGGATCATCAGGACCCTTTAATAATAGTCATTACCGGAGGAGCGCTCCGTTGACGGGATGGATGACATGGAAACATTGAACACTATCTTTGACCTGAGGAAGGTCAAGAAAATACGCGGCAGCGGGTCTCGTATCGAGGACGATCCGGTCGTTAAAGAAGTGCCCCTGACGATCATGCTTAATAACGAAGAATTCGCCACCCTTGTCTGCTCGCCCGGGTTTGAGAAAGAGCTCATCGTCGGCTTCCTTGCCGGCGAGGGAATACTGAAACAGCCTGATGACATACAGGACTTTTTCCTGCGCGAGGGCCAGGGGGTGGCCTGGATCGAAACACGCGAAAAGGAGCTTCAAACCGAGGGATTCCTCTGCAGGAATTTCACAAGCTGCTGCGGGAAAGGACGCCCCTCCCTCTACTACGCCAATGACGCGTCACAGGTCAATCCCATCGAAGGGAATGCCGTGTTTTCAGTACGCCAGGTGCTCGAGCTTGCCAAACAGCTTGATGGGGCCTCTAAAATATTTCACATGACCCGGGGTGTCCATACCGCGGCATTGGCGGCGGGAGAAGCTATTGTGGCGCTCTATGAGGACATAGGCCGTCACAATGCCCTTGACCGCATCATGGGCCATGTTTTTCTCAATTCCATGGACACTTCAAACATGGCGGTCCTTCTCAGCGGCCGCATATCGTCCGAGATGCTGATCAAATCGGCGCGGGTGGGCGTGCCGGTCGTTATCTCCAGTAAAGCGCCCACCGGCCTCGCCCTCGACCTGGCGGATCAACTGGGTATCACGGTCGTGGGATTTGCCAGGGGGAATGATATCAACGTGTACTCTCATGAGGAAAGGATATCGGATCAGTAAAAAAGATAGTCTGGTCAAGAAGAACTTGAGCCTTTAACTTCGTAAAACAGATGGATATACGCCCCTGCCCATGTAATGTAATTGACAAAATCAGAAAAATTCATTATTATTAATATCAAGAATTACCGCCGCAATATGTTGAGCAAGCTTCGTAGTTTTCCCGGCGCTGGCCCTGGGCCCTTCCGGCATCCATGGTGACGTCTCAGAGCATCATGACAGTTTTGTTCGTTGCACGATTAAGAAAGAGCGAGGTATGATATGGCAGATCAAGGCAAGAAGCTGTTCGATGACGGGCTGCACGTTCTGAAGCCGGGAGAGTTCTTCGCCACGTCGAGCGACCGCATAATCGGCACCGTAACCGGTTCCAGCGTCGTGGTGTGCCTCTACGACATGGATAAGGGCATCGGCGGCATGTGCCACTTCATCGTTCCGGGGACCATCGGCACCGAGGGGATCGTCGCCGACGAGATCGCCCGTCACGGCGTGGCCAGCATGGAATATCTCCTCGGGGATATCGTCAAGCTGGGCGGCGACCGGAAGCGTCTCAAGGCGAAGCTGTACGGGTCGGGCTCGGTCAGCAGCGGCGACCAGCGCCTGAACGACATAGCCCGGGGAAACGTCCAGTTCGTGGAACAGTACTTCAACCTGGAAAAAATAGCGGTCGAGGACAAGGACCTGGGCGGCTCAGACCGGAAAAAGATCGTTTTTGAGCCGAAGACCGGGACCGTCCGCAAGGAATCGATCAGCAGCGATGACGCGGCGCTCTTCATGAGGCTGGAAGCGGAATACATCGAATCCGTCTTCAAGGACAAAGGCAAGACAGGGGACGTGCGGATTTTTTAGGTTCTATTAAAATCGAAAAGCCCCGGGCAGGGGCTTTTTTCATCAATGGTTATGATTCGATATCCCTATTTGAACTTCTGCATTTCCTGCTGGATCGTGAGGGGAGAAACGCCCTTGGCCATGAGGCATTTCACGATGCTGGCGGTGCTGGTACCGAGCTTCTGGCCGTCCTCGTTCGTCACCTTGGCCTCCGTTTTTTTCATGTCCTCCACAACGGCCATGAAGTCCTTGAAGGCGGCCTCGGCGCAGGCTTTGTCCGCGCATGCGCAGGTTTTGGCTTCAATATCGCCCAGCTGTTTCACGTAGTTCTTACCCTTGCAGCCGAATGCGATCGTCATGACAAATCCGACAACTATAAGAATGGCAATGTTTCTTAGCATTTTCATCTGTCCGGTCTCCTTGGTTTTTTATCGACGCGTATATCCGCCGCCGTTTTTGAGGATAATAAAATTAATAAAATAGTCAAGTGATAAATTGCGCCGGTCACTGGTAATTCCTTCTCCGGAAAACCGTCATGAAATCCGAGCCTATGCCGAAGAGGAATTCGAACCCGTAGGGGCGGACGTATACGTCATGCTGGTCGAAGCGGTAGTAGCCGCGCACTCCCAGTATGACGGGGACCTCGATGGTGAAGAGATAGAGTTCGGCGTAGAGCTCCAGTCCGGCGGAGCGGTAGTATTGGGTCACGTGGAGCTTCTTCTCCGATCCGTGCATGGCCACGGCGTAGTCGCCGAACATATTGGCGTAGAACCGCTTGAAGTGGAGCACGTGGAGCAGGTTCCAGTCCGGGTTGAAGATCGGGAAGGTGTAGTTGACGCCTCCCTTGGCGATGTACTTCGAGAATTCATAGTCGTAGCCCCGCGCGAAGAGCACCTGGCTGGCGAAGCGGTAATCATTGGGGGCCTGGCTCTCGTAGGCGCCCTGCAGGAAGAGGCTGTGGTGCGGAAGGATGCCGGGGAAATAAAAGGTCCCGCTCACCGACAGGAGGCTTCCCCTCGTGGCGCCCCTGAAGGGCGTATGGCGGTAGATAATGTCGATTGACTGGCCGATGACCGGGTGGATGTCGGCAAACCACTGGTAGCCGTTGTAGAAGCTCGCGTAATAGGTGATCGGGATGAACTGCCCGTTATGGTTCCGGTTCGGCGTGTTGTAATCCGTCGGGTAACTCATAGCGTACACCATGGTGTAGCTCCCGCGCACCCCCAGGGTGAGATAGGTGTCGAAGCGGCTCCGGGACAGGTTCAGGGGCACCCTGAGCCCCAGGGAGGGCCGCAGCTCCCTCCACTGGTAGCGGTGAGTCTGTTGTATCATTCCGTAATAATAGGACGTGTCGTAGGTGGAGGCGCGGCTCCCATAGAAGACGGTGGCGTCTATGACCGGGTACAATCCTGCGTAGCTCACTGCGGCCGTGCCTGCGTGGGTGCGCTCGTTCCAGTTGTAGTTGTACCCGGCCGATATCTCCGTGGTGCCCAGGAGGTTCAGGGACGAGACCGTCAGGGAGAGGTCCTGCGACAAAGGGTCCGCCATGGGGAGCCAGCTGTGTATGTTAAAGAGGTGCGTGAAGTGGTTGAATTTCTTCGACTCGTAGGTTTCCTCGGGGATCTCCTTCGTGATGTCGCCCCCCGCCTCCTGGGAGATGAGGGGCTCGTAGTAGCGGACGCTCCGGTCCAGCACTTTCTCGATGGGGGTCCACTTCGCCGGATCAAGGTCCATTTCCGCTGCGGTGTATCCGTCGGCGGTGACGTCGTTGAAAGCGAGCTTCTTGCCGTCCGGTGAGAGGGAGGGATAATAGGCGCCGAACTTCCTGCTCGTCACCTGGTATATCCTCCTCGTCGCGATATTGACCGCGTAGATGTTGTCGATGCCGGAGTGGGGCGAAACGAAAAAGATATGCCTGCCGTCGGAAACGGGATAATATAAATTCTTGTTGGTATAGGGCACGATGTCGGCCGATGTTCCGCTGCCGGCGTCCATGAGAGCGATGGCCTTTCCCCTGAGGCGGTCTATCCTCATGTACACGATCGATTTCCCGTCCAGGGACCAGTGCGGCGTCTGGATGAATTCCCTTTCTCCGGCGGCGTAGCGCGCCGTTTCCTTGCCGGTGTCCGCGTCGATGATCACCAGGGAGCATTCATTCTCCGGGGTGTATTCTACCGCGGCGATCCTCGTCCCGTCCGGCGACAGGGCGGGAGCGAAGAGCTTCGTGTTCCGCGTGAGGGTCCGCTTTTTTTTCGTTGCGAAGTCGTAGGTTACGATGACGGAGTAGCTGCGCTGGCCCCACCGGAGGTCCGGTATCTGCTCCGACCAGGCGATGCGGCCGCCCCCCACGGAGGGAGCGGTGTAATTGATCTTCCCCGGGTAGCAGAGCCTGGTTTCCTTTCCCGTGACAGGGTCTATCCTCATCAGCGAATAGATGTCCCTCATGCCGTAGCGCAGGGTTATGACGCTCCCGTCCGGCCCGTACTGGGGCGCGTTGTTGTAGGTCCAGTACTTCGGCGTGGTCTTATGAAGCGGCCTGGCGTCGGTGAAAGCGAGGCCGTCGAGCTGCGCCTTCCATAGGACCTCCATCTCGTCCATGGTGTCTTTGTAAAGGGAGTAGGCGCTGCTGCCGGTCTCCCTGATCAGCATGAAGTCGAACCAGTGCGGAAACACGGGGAACCACGTGGCCCGCACCATCATGCTGGCCCAGACGTCGGGGCCGTATTTTCTCTTCACGTGGGTCGTCATGTAGTAGCCCAGGAGATAGGGCGAGCTCAGGGGGTCCCAGTCCTTGTAGGATCCGAACAGGGCCTTGAAATACTTGTACCGCTTTCCCGAGAGTAGAAGGGCCCGCAGCTCCACGTCGAATTCAGGAACCCTGCCGCGGCCGCTCGAAGTGAGGGCCGTTTCCACGCCCACCGCGTCGCCCTCGAAGAACCACCAGGGCACGGAGAGGTCCTGCATGGCCAGCACTCCCTGCTCGCCGAAGAGGACGTGGAGGAACTTGTTGAAGCCCCGGTCCATGCCGTCGATCTGCACGATGTGCCGGAACTCGTGGATAGCCAGCTCGGTATACCAGTCGTTGGCCCCGGCGAAGGATTCCTGGGACGGCGTGTTCCACCACTGGGTTCGCCGGGGCATGTAGGTCGCCATGCCGTTCGATTCGACCGACTGCGTGTAGAGGAGCACCGGGAGGCGCTTCGGCTTGAACTTCAGGGACTTTGTGACATGTGGATAAGCGTGCTCCAGGGTCGCGGCCACCCGCCGGGCGTCCTTTTCGATCTCTTCCGGATAGATGACCTTGAAGTGGGGCGTCAGGATGACCCGCCACTTGATGCCGATGGGGTTCTGGTCGGCGCCGATGGCCATCACCGGTGTATTGCCCCCAATCATGAGGATAATACAGGCAATGAGAATCGAAATCGATTTACGAAGATTTGTAACATTGATATGCGTCATAGGACATAAAAAATATGTTGATATTTGACCTGGGATCAATACAATTGTTACCTGGATTGACAGCGTATATAGTTGAAAAAAGTCCAGTTACAGTGCCGTTATAATTTCCCTTTGTCAATTATTAAACCGTCTTTTTGCCGTGGCTTTGCATTGCCGTACTGTTGTGATGATGGAAATACCAATCATGCAGGGAGGATCCCGATGCTTATCGTCCATGTCAATGTCCACGTAAAACCAGAGCGTATCGAAGAATTCAAGATGGCCTCCATACAGAACGCCTCCGAGAGCGTGCGCGAGCCGGGGATAGCCCGGTTCGATGTGGTCCAGAAAGAGGACGACCCGACGCGGTTTGTACTGGTGGAGGTCTATCGCGACAGCGACGCCACGGCGCGCCACAAGGAAACGGCCCATTACGCTGCATGGCGCGATGCCGTGGCCCCCATGATGGCGGAGCCGCGGAGCAGCGTGAAATATTATGGAGTGTATCCCGACGACAACGGCTGGGCCACGGCATGACCTTCGAGTTTTCCACGGCCGGCCGGGTCCTCTTCGGCGAGGGGACCGTACGCCAGGTGCCGGAGATGGCGTCGTCCTATGGGAACAGGGCCTTCGTGGTCACCGGCAAGACACCGGGGCGCCACGACGGCCTGGTCAAGTCCCTCGGCGCCGCCGGCATCCACGTTGAGCTGTTCCCGGTACGGGGCGAGCCCACCGTGGACATAGTGCGGGAAGGGATCGAGGCGGCGCGGAAGTTCTCGCCTGCGATAGTTATCGGTATCGGCGGCGGCAGCGTCATCGATGCGGCCAAGGCAGTGGCGGCCTTCGTTACCAACGGCGGCGACCTCATGGACCACCTGGAGGTGATCGGCGGGGCCCGGCCCCTGGAGCGGCCCGGGATCCCCTGCATCGCCGTGCCCACCACCGCCGGGACCGGCTCGGAGGTGACCAAAAATTCCGTGATCGCGTCGCCGGAGCGCCGGATCAAGGTAAGCCTTCGGAGTCTTCATATCATCCCCCGGGTCACGGTGGTGGACCCGGAGCTGACCTATTCGCTTCCGCCGGAGGAGACCGCCGCCTGCGGCCTCGATGCCCTGACCCAGCTCATCGAGCCTTTCCTGTCGTCCCGGGCCAATGCCCTGACGGACTCCCTCTGCCGCGAGGGCATGGTCCTCGCCGCATCGTCCCTTCACATCGCCTATGAGGACGGGAGCGATCGGGACGCGCGCAGGGACATGGCCCTGGCTTCCCTCATGAGCGGCATGGCCCTGGCCAACGCCGGCCTCGGAGCGGTCCACGGCCTGGCCGCTGTGATCGGCGGCATGTTCCCCGCATCGCCCCATGGCGCGGTGTGCGCGGTACTGCTTCCCCGGGTGTTCCTCGCCAACTGGCGCGGGGCCCGCAACCACGGATCGGCCGAAGTTTTGGAAAAGTTCCGGGAAGCGGCGGCGATCCTCACCGGCGACCCCCATGGCGCCGTGGAGGACGCTGTCGACTGGCTCGGGTCCCTCTGCGCGGACCTGGCCATACCGGGGCTGTCGCGCTACGGCGTCACCGCGGACCATGTGAGCGCCATCGTGGAGCAGGCCCGGAAGGCCAGCAGCATGAAGGCCAACCCGGTGCAGCTCACGGCCGCTGAGCTGGCCGGCATCGTCAACGCGGCCCTCTGAGGCGCGACAGGGGGCGCATCATTAATACATGATCACCCGGTTGTTGCTGTAATCCGCGATAAACAGCCTTCCCCAGCCGAGAACCAGGCCATAGGGCCAATTTAAGCTGGTTGCGCTGATCCCGCCGTTATTTGCAGTATTACTGATAAAGTCGGGCTGGCCATAGACGCGGGTAGCCGTGGTGCTTGTGCCTGCGTAATATAACACGCGATGGTTGACGCCATCTGAGATATAGATCCCGCCGGCGGCAACAAATACGTCAGAGGGGGTATTTAAGCTGCCCGCGCCTATCCCGCCGTTATTGACAGTGTTGCTGGTAAAATTTGGTTGTCCATAGACGCGGGTCGCAGTTGTACTTGTACCTTCATAGTAGAGCATACGGCTGTTTTGCGAATCGGCAATGTACACCCCGCCTGCATCGACCGCCACGCCATAGGGGCGTCTTAAGCTGTTTGCACTCAACCCGCCCTTATTTTCAACAGCGGTGGTAAAGTCCCCGCCCTGTCCATAGACACGGATTGCCGTGGTGCTTGTGCCTGGATAATAGAGTACGCGATTGTTCCAATATTCGGTAATATACACCCCACTCGCATCGACCTCTACACCGTAGGGACCGGATAAACTGTCTGCGTCCGGGTTCGCTCCACCCCTGTTGGCGGTGTTACTCGTAAAATTGGGCTGGCCATAGACGCGGGTCGCCGTGGTGCTTGTGCCGGCATAGTATAACACGCGGTTGTTGGGGCTGTCCGCAATATACACACCGCCGGCATCGACCGCAATGCCGCGGGGAATACTCAAACTGGTAGCGCTTACACCGCCGTTATTGGATGTACTGCTGACAAAATCCGGCTGGCCGTAAACGCGGGTCGCCGTGGTGCTTGACCAGGCATAATACAACACGCGGTTGTTGCCCGAATCCGTAATATAGACCCCGCCGGCGTCGACGGCAACACCATAGGGACTATTGAGACTGTTGGGAGTCACTCCGCCCTTGTTCTCATCACTGGTGGTTAAGTTGCCGGACTGGCCATAGACCCGCGGTGAGTTGAGAAGGAGCGCCATGAAGAGATTTTTCGTGTCGTCCTTTTTTTCCTTATCGCATGAGATGAATCCAAGGGCGACGCACAGCAGTAGTATGGAAATCGGTTTTAATTGAGATTTCATGAGACCTCCGGAAGACTTTATATATATATTTATTTGGAAGGGGAAAAGACGAAAAGGATGAAAGTAACTTCACCATAATCGTCTTTTATCTATTATTACAACCCGGTTTAGTTTTTTGTCAAGACTTTTGAATCGTAAGGCTGAAATCTTCAGGCAGGTACCTATCGAGGGGAGAATGAAATTTTAACTTGTGCAAAAAATAGTATGACTTTATAATTACGGTCGATTAATATTTAGCCTTGGGTATAATTATTATATCAGTGATTTAGTAGGAAAGCTGTTTTTATTGGTTGTGTCATCGCGAGCACAGCGAAGCGCCCCTCGACTTCGCTCGGGGTACAGCTGGTTGCCAAGCGGAGCGATGCAGTGAGCCTGTCGAACTGTCGAGGCATACTTCGTCGCGGAGTTTATCCCGAGCCTGTCGAGGGGCTCCTCGCAATGATAGGGATTATGAATCTGATTCTGAAAATAGAGGTACTTCCATGAATTCCACCAACATCCTTGTCAGGTTCCTGCTCCACATGATGGCGGCGATCTACAACCGGCAGCCTACGAAGCGGGCCCTCCTGGGAAGCGATGACGGATGGATTAACTTCACCATCGGGGTGCGCACCGAGGACGCAGCCGTGGAGAGCGCCATCAGGTTTCGGGATGGATCGGTCACGGTCATGAAGGGCATTCCCGCCGACGCTGATTCGGTCCTGGTCTTCAAGGACGGCGCCTCCATCAGGGAGGCGATCAATCTGCCCCCCAATGAAATGGTTTTATTTTTAATCAAGGGCCGCCTCCGCATCGAGGGGAACTTCGTGTATCCCAATGTCTTCAATTTTCTGATCTCGCAGCTCCTGTATAAAAAGCATAAAAAGATGCAGGATAAATTGATCCGGGACCACGGCCGCCAGAAGCTGGCCGATTCCATGAAGAGTGACATCAGGCCTGCGCCGGCGGAGAAGAAGGTGCGCGAGGGGATGCTGAAGGCCCCGGCCCGGGACCCCGGCGTCAAGTGCCTTGAGGACCAGTATCTTCCCGAATATTCGCTGGCCGATTTTCCCCGCCTGAAGAAATTCCTGGACCTGCATTTCACCACCAAGCCGGAGATCTGCCACGAGCGGGCGCTGCTCATGACCCGGTGGTTTCGCGAGAACGGCTTCGAGAAGAAAATGGACGGCGCCGAGTGGCCGCCGGAGCTCCGCCAGGCCCATGCCTATAGGTACATGATGGAGAACCGAATGCCCATCATCAGGAAGGACGACCTTGTGGCCGGCACCTCCACCATGAGGGAGATCGGCGTCATCATCTATCCTGACGCGGTGGGCACCATGCTCTGGAGCGAGCTCGGCAACGTGGGGGACCGGGAGCTCAACTCCTACGCTATCTCGGAGGAGTCGAGGCGGATACTGCACCGGGAGGTGTTCCCCTTCTGGGTGGATCGCAATTTCCGGGAGTGGGTGCGGAAGGAGTACGGCAATCCCCTGTGCCAGCGCATCGACGAGCGCTTTGCCGTGTATTTCCTCTGGAAGACCGTGGCCCTGTCCCACACCATAGCCGATTTCCCGAAGCTCCTCAGGGTCGGGACAAGCGGATATATCGATGAGATCCGCGCCGAGATGGCGAAGACGCCGCCATCTGATAGCGCCAAGAAAAATCTACTGGAGGCCATGATCCTCTGCCTGGAGGGCCTTGCAGCCTATGCGAAGAACCTGTCGAAGCAGGCGGCGCTGGAGGCTGGCGCGGAGAAGGACCCCGCGCGGAAAAAGGAGCTGCTCCGCCTTGCCGAGATTTGCGTGAAGGTGTCGGAGCGGCCCTGCGACACCCTGGACGAGGCTGTCAACGCGGCGTGGATCGGGTGGGTGGGGCTCCACATGGAGAGCACCAACGCCGGCCTCTCCCTGGGAAGGATGGACCAGTGGTTCCAGCCCTATTTCGAGGCGGACATGGCGAAGTGCGCGACCAGGGAGGAGCGCGACGCCTGTGTCAGGAGGGCCATCGATCTCGTCGGGTGCTTCTACATGCGCTGCACCGACCATCTCCCCCTGGTGCCGGACATCGGCAACTACCTCTTCGGCGGCAGCTCCTCGGACCAGGCCATCACCCTGGGCGGCGTCACGCCGGACGGCGGGGACGCGGTCTGTGACATGACCTACATCTTCCTGAAGGTGACGGAGATGCTCAGCATCAGGGACCCCAACGTGAACGCCCGCTTCAACCGGGAGAAGAACAGCGAGGCTTACCTGAAGCGCCTCTGCGAGGTTAACCTGATGACGACGGCCACACCGTCCCTCCACAGCGACACGGCGGTCATGGCCTCCCTGGAGGAGTTCAACTACGATCCCCGGCACCTGCGCGACTGGTCCGCCACCGGGTGCGTGGAGCCCACCCTGTCGGGCAGGCACATCGGCCACACCAACTGCATGATGATGAACATGGTGGCGGCCCTGGAGATGGCCCTGAACGACGGCCGCCATCCCCTCATGAACTGGAAGGCGGGGCCCGCCACCGGCGCGGTTGAGACCGGGAGCTTCGGGACCTTCGAGGATTTCTACGGCGCCTTCACGAAACAGTTCAAGTTCCTCATCGACAATTCCATCGAATACAACAACATGCTCGGGAAGGCCCACCAGTACCTGCGGCCGACGCCCCTGCTATCGGCTCTGATCGAGGGACCCATTACAAAGGGAGTCGACGTGACAAAGGGCGGGGCCACCTACAACAGTTCCGGCGCGGCCTGCATCGGCCTGGCGGACATCACCGATTCTCTCATGGCGGTGAAGACACTGGTGTACGAAGAGAAGAGGATCACGCTCCCGGAATTCAAGGAGGCCATCGACGCGAACTACGAGGGATATCCCCAGGTGCATGCCATGGTGATGAGCCGGGTGCCGCGCTTCGGTTCAGGCAGCGAAGAGGCCCTGGCCATGGCCCAGCGCGTGGCGCGGTTCGCCCATGACGCGTACTTCGCCCATGAGAACTACCGGGGAGGCCGCTACACGGCCGGTTTCTGGTCCATGTCGAACCACGTGATTTTCGGCAACATGACCGGCGCCCTCCCGTCGGGAAGGCTCGCGGGCAAGGCCTTCACGCCGGGTCTCACGCCGGAGCCGAACGCGTCGAAGAGCCTCCTGGACAACATCCGCGACGTGGCGCGCCTCGACCCGAAGACCATGAACAACAACATCGCCTTCAACGTGAAGATCGTGCCGGGCCCGAGCGACACCCACGAGGCCATGGTGAACAACATGTTCTCCTACGTGAGGACCTACTTCGACCTGGGGGGGATGCAGATGCAGATGAACGTGGTCTCCTCGGCGGTCCTGCGCGACGCCATGGCCCACCCGGAGAACTACCGGAACCTCATCGTGCGCATATCGGGCTACAACGCCTATTTCGTGACTCTCAACCGGGAGATGCAGATCGAGCTGATCGAGCGGGCGGAGTACGGGGTGTGAGGATTGCCGCCTGCCCGCAGGATGTTGTCCCAATTGAATAGGAAAGCCGGATGCCGTGAGGCCCCCTTCGATGTAACAATACGACAGCCCTGATGTCAGCTTAATCAATCATCCGGGAAAAAGGTACTTGCACTTTCAGGCATGATATGAGACAATGAGCCTTATCTGAACTACAATACCCCCATGTCAATAGAAAAGGTTCTGGACAGGGGCCTTAAAATTTGATCAGAAATACACGTATGGAGAAAATGAAGATGAATATCTATGTGGGAAACCTGTCGTACAAGATGACGGATGAAGATCTCAGGAAATTGTTCAGTGATTTCGGGACGGTTGCGGAAAGTAAAATTGTCAGCGACAGAGACACCGGTCGTTCAAAGGGATTTGGATTTGTTGAAATGCCGAACCAGGCTGAGGGCGAGGAGGCCATCAGGCAGTTGAATGGAAAAGAAATCGAGGGGAGAAGCATTAATGTTAATATTGCCAAGCCCAAAGAAGATAGGCCGCGCAGGACCCAGCGGTATTAACAAGCTGATGCATGCTATTATTTCCCTTCCGGAGAATTACCCAATTTTCCGGAATGGCATCAGTAATATTAAAATTAAGGATTAAGACATTGGCCAGAAACAACTATCAGTATGAAAAACGACAGAAAGATATTGCCAAGAAAAAAAAGCAGGATGAAAAACGGCAGAAAAGATTAAACAAAAAATCAGACACCGATATACCTTCCGAAAATATTGATGAAACTGCAAACACCGATGAAGTAGTTAAGGACTAATCTATATCTTCATTCCCGAAAATCCGCAGAACCCAGGGCGACCATCCCCGCGCTGATGAAGGTAATGGGAGCGCCCTTCAGGTTCATCATCCGGTATAAAAGCCCTTGTGCTACCACCCAATCATTGAATGATTTTCATAAATATTTTTACTTGATTTTTTATAATATCTTGGGAATATATTTAAAATTCACCAACAATGAACGTGGGCATGTATGGATGTATATCTTTTTGAAATAATGACACCGCTTAAATTTACTATTCACACGACCGGTGAATATTGGCACAAATTACTGAGAAAACATCCGGAACTTGAAGGAAAATTAGACGATATTAAAAATACGATCCAAAAACCGACTGAAATATGAAAAAGCAAACGGGACGAACTGATCTTTTTATTCTATTCTGAAAGTGAAAAATATTGGCTTTGCGCGGTAACAAAAAGAATTGGACTTGAAGGTTTCCTTGTTACTGCGTATATTACTGATAGAATCAAAGAAGGGGAAACTGTATGGCGGAAATAAAGGTGTTTTTTGAACCTGAAACTGAGCTCATGACCATTTTCTGGCAAACTCCCAGAAAGAATCAGCTATGCACTGAATTGGATGATGGAATTATTTTGATCAAGGACTCTGATACTAATGAACCCATAGGCATTGAGCTCTTGTCATATAAGCCTGAAGACAACAGAATCAGTGGTATTTCATTGCAAATCGAAAAAGTTTCCGCATAATCGGTTATTTCCTGAATTCAAGCCCTCAACTGTTGTCTGTATCAAAGATTATCTGATAAAATCGTAATATAGGAAAAGGCCCTTGTGCTACCAGGTAGCACGTGACGCAATGGGCATTGTCTGAAATGATTATGGCGCTACTGAAGCCCCATTGCAAGCAAAACGTTTCGGACAAGCGCTTTTTCAGATTTTTGCCGTTACTACCAAGCCCGTATCAGTACTTCTTCGTCCTCAGGGCCGGCGCCTTTTCCTGCTTCTGGTATTCTTCAGCGTCATATTCCTCCGCCGCGCCCCGGGACAGCTGCTCCAGATAGGTCGAAGGGGCCAGGTGGGTCCGGAAGAACGCCGCTTCCTGGCCCTTGGGGACCGTGACCGTGAACGAGAAATTAAGGTTCACCGTCTCTTTCGATTTCATCGGGAATTGCCACTTGCAGATGCCCTTCTTGTCCCGCACCTGCGGCGCGTGGGAGAACTCGACGTTCTTTATCTCGATCTCGCTGGTCCTGCTCACCGGCAGCTGGTCGAAGATGTTCATGGTGATGTCGCCGCCGCTGTAATTTTCGATCTTGATCAAGAACCTGTAATTGATCTTTTTCGTGTTGCCCAGGAACCCCGGCTCTATCTCCTCCTTTTCCTCCAGCGAGCGGGTGACCCGGATGTTTTCGTTGACGCTCAGGATCAGCTCGAAATTCTGGCCCGGAAGGATATTGTCGGTGAACGAGGACCCGACGAAATCATTCCCCATGAAGATGTTGAGGTCGCCCCTGAGGATCGGCGTGTCCAGCGTGTTGGATCCCACCGCCTGGAGAAACGCGTGGGTGTTCAGTTTCGGGATGCAGAGGTACTCGAATTTCACCGGCAGCGCATGCCTGCTGATGGGGGTCCGGTGGGGGGACCCGTCGCTCGGGATATCGGCGCGCTTGGGGACATGAAAAACAAGGGATCCCACCTTGCGCTCCGCGCCCCGTTCAGGAGACGTGTCGCTGATCGCCTCGTCGCCCCGTTTCCCGCTTTTGCCGCCCATCCCGTCGATATTGTCAAGGATGGCCTTGTTGAGCTGCTGCTGGGAAGCGTAGCGGTCCCTGCCCTTGCGGGAAGACCCCTGAGGCATTTTCGATGAGAGCGTGGCGTACACCGGTATCAGCTCCGGGAGATAGCCCCGCACCGCGGGCTGCGCCGTTGAAAAGGAAATTTTCGCGTTTTCCCATGATTCACCGCTGCTTTGCGCGACGACCCCGTATCCGGTAAAATCGGTCCTTTTCTCCTCGGTGAAAACGCGGATATCGTATCCCGGGTTCCAGGAGATGTTCCGGTTGAGGTATGACACTTCCATGATAACGGGCCCCCGCTGCTGCACTTCAACGGTCACCTTGATGAACTTTTTTCGTGTCAGGGTATTGAAGGCGCCCTGCATTTTTGTGAGCTTTTCCTTCGCCAGGGCGATCTTTTTATCCAGGCCGTCCAGGGCCTGCTCCTCCGACTGGAGCGCCGCGGCGTTCTCCATCTGCTTCTTCTGGAGGTAGGATAGCATGCGGTCGTAATCCTCGACCGCCAGCCTTGTCTTATACTGCAGTCCCAGGGCCCTGGCGCCGCCTCCCTTGGCGGCGTGCGCCGGAACCCCGAGGAAGCTTTCACTCACGCCGTCGAGGTATTCCGCCGCGCGTTTTAGCACGGCAATGCGGTTATCCGCCGTTTTTCGCCTGTACTCAAGCTCCTGAAGATGCTGCTGGGCCTTTAACACGTCGCTGTCGGGCGATTGTTCCAGGTGGCTGGTGCGCACCTCGACATCCAGGATCTTGACGTCGCCCCGGGTCGACCTCGCCCGGACGCTGTCGTCCAGGAGCAGGGACGGCATGTTGTTGAACAGGATCTCGTAGGCCCCTGCCTCCAGGTCGCCGCACGGAGCCACGCGCGTCACCAGGGCGCGGTCATGGTAGACCATGACGCGGTCCACCTTCGAGACCGGCGTTACTTCTCGCTTCTGTTCCGCCCGGACCAGGGGATGGCGGCCGATCCCGGCATACAGGGCCAGCATTATCAACAGTATGGACAACGTGGTTTTCATAGTGCATGCTCCAATACTTTATTATAATGGATGATATGACACCGTCAGGCTGAGCTATTGTATCAGGGGACTGCCGGAATTAAAAGCACTTTTATACTGTCCCCCTTGGGCGCATTCAAGCCTCATACCGTTAGATCAATGATCCTATTGTGGGGTTCTCAAAATATTACCCGCCTGTAACGGTTCATCCGGTTAAATAATTTACATAATTCAGTGATGTATGCATACTGCCCCTGTTTGGAGGATTGATGGACCAGCGGAGCGTCATGGTGGAAAGCGCGATCGGTATCGCCGAAAAGGCCGGGTGCGGGCATATATTCATTTTTCTCGATACCGTATCGGACTGCAAATGGTTTTCACGGCAGAAATTTTACGGAGACAGCCGAATGGCGGTCGTGGTTCCGCGCGCCCTGGCCTTTAGCGAAAAGGCGCTTGCGAAAAAGGCCTCCGGGGTGATCAGGAACTGGCCGGGCAACCAGAGCCGCTTTTCCCGCATAAAGTACGCCTTTCTCCAGGGGGTTTACGACGGGGTTATCACGCCGGAGGACAGGATTGTCTGCGTCCTGGGGCCATCGGGCAAAAGCCATCTCGATACCGTTACGATACATGATCTTTCACTCTCGTGGAGCGAGGAATTTCCGTTCGAAGTGAAACCGCTGTTTGACACCGGTTTTTTCCATACGATCATGGCCGTGATCGACATTGCCCTCGATGTGGGGGCCCTGGGCAGGGAAGGGAAACCCGTCGGCACGATTTTCGTGATAGGGGATTCCAATACGGTGATGAAGCATTCGCACCAGGCGGTCTTTAATCCGTTCAGGGGCTATGATAAGAAAGAAAGGATGATCTCGCGGCCCGAGGTCGTGGAGAGTCTCAAGGAGCTCGCCAAGCTCGATGGGGCGATTGTGGTTTCTGCCGACGGAAAAGTTGAGGCGGCGGGGCGCCATCTCGATGCGGGAGGAAAGAAGTCGAGCTCATTCCGGGGACTCGGGGCGAGGCACCGCGCTGGTGCCGGGATCACGCTTGAAACCGCGGCCGTGTCCGTTGTCGTTTCCGAAAGCACGGGCAGGCTCACCATCTTCCATAGGGGAAAGCCGCTGGCCTCCCTGGAGCCGCTTATCAGCAGACGGCTCATGTAGCTCCCTGGCATGGCATGCGCCAGAGCGTTGTGGGCCGCGCCGCCTGAAATCACCGGGGGCAGAAGCTGTTTGAAGTGTCGGAACGTTCACCCCCGGGGGAAATCCAGAATGAACCGTGAGCCGTTGCCGGATTCCGCCTTGATGGTTCCCCCCATCTGTTCTGTCAGCATCACAATGAGCTGCAGACCGAAACCTTGCGGCTTGTTCAGGCTGAATGATTCGGGCAAACCGCGGCCGTTGTCGGAGATCTCTATCACAACATGGGCGTCCCTGACACTCGCCTTGAATCGTATTGTCCCCGGCGCATCGGGAATGAAAGCATATTTCATTATGTTCGTGATGAGCTCGTTTATTATGATGCCTATGATAAAAATGTGATTTTGCTCAAGGGAGAAGTCTTCTATCTCTTTCTGGACTCTAACAGACCCGCTATGCGGGAATAGGCTTACTATTTCATCCACGAGGTCGGAAAAATAATCACTGATATTCAATTCGCGCGTGTAGTGCGTCATGTGAAGCTTGTCATACAGAACCACCATGCTCTGTATGCGGCTTTCGGCGGCCCGTAGCGCGGAAATGGCTTCCTGATCATGCAGGGTGTTTATCTGCAGTGCAATCATGCCTTTAATGGCGCCCATGTTGTTTTTAATACGGTGATGAACCTCCCTTAGAATGAGCTCCTTCTCCTCAAGAAGCGCGTTGATTTTTTTCTCCATCCTTTTCCGTTCGGAAATGTCGTGAATCACGGAGAAGAGCAACGACTGACCCTTTATGGTGACGGGGGAGGAGTATACCTCCACGGTATGAACCTCTCCATTGGCGAGTTTATGGGGGAACTCGAAATAATTCCTTTCTTCCGATACCGCTCTCATCAGCTCCTCTTTAACCTCATCCGGCGGCAGTATATTTATTTGAGCAATGGACATGCCGCGGAGTTGTTCGATTGAGTACCCGTAGAAATTCTCGGCGGCGTGATTGGCGTATAAAATTCTGCCTGAGTCGGGCTCAATCAGGAGCATTATCGCCTTATGCTGAAGAAACATCTGCTGATAGATTTCGTTGTTTTCAGAAAGGAGATCCTTTACCCACGGCATATGGCACCCCGTACTTTAAACATGGGATTACTTTAATAGTAGCAATAAAGCGAGTGAATATCAAATTTCGAGAAACTTATCCGGAACCCCGGGTCCCAAAGTATATCAATCCGGTTTTTTCCCTGTATCCGCTTCGCCGGTTTCAAAGATTCCCGTCCCCCATAAGCCTCCCGGGACTCCCCCATGCTTTTTAAATGCGGCGATAACCACCTGTCCCTCGGCGAGGCCCTTCGGGACCGGAGGGAGGATGTAATGAACGCTGCGGCATCCCATGCCACGCCTCCAGAAATGGACGCTGTAGGAAAATGTTATCCTGTTTTTCGTGAACGATCCCTTCCTGATCTCAACGGGGACCAGCTCTATGCTGTGGCTTGTCGAGCATGTTCCCGATGAGGTTTTTATCTTCGAGACCTTTGCGGTCATGACCAGGTCGGCTTCCTCGATGATCTCATCATGACCCTTCTGGTACGCCTTATGGGCCATGAGGAATACGGGGAGGATCAACAGAACGGACAGCAGCAGTTTTTTCATGGGGCCCTCCGTGTGACAATTCGTAAACCGTGAATGATGTTAAGGCCGTTCGCCGAAATTGGCAAGATAAAAATAGGGCGCGTAAGGCCGTTTATGACCCGCTTGGCCCGGAAGCATCAATGCCCCCGGCCAAATCTTTTTGTGTTGAAATTATCCGTCATCTGTCATAAACTGATTCAGATAAGAGTCATGTTGTCCCCTATGCCGATGCTGATAGGAAAGTAAAAAAATTAATAAACAAGGATACGTCATATGGATAACTTTGAAGCTTTTCTTGAAAAAGTGCGCGGGCAGATACCTTCCTCATATAAATGGGAAAGGGACGACAGAATGAATGCGTGGCTTGTTGTCATAAATATAAGTGATTCGGAAAAAATAAAGGAAAGTATTGCCGGGCTGTTTGGCAACATATGGGACTCATCGTCCCTTGGCAAGGCATCTAAGCCCGAGAAAGCAGCCGCAAAGTCCTTCGGGGGCATTCAAAAAGGACAGCTGCTTTTCACGGCCCTTGAAGGCGATTCCGTTTTCTTCGGCGCATGGTGGCCCTGGGGCGACGGCACCAAGGTTTCGCTACGAGTGGGGTGTTTTTAACTGCAGGGCCGTTACAACTCCATCCCTTCCTTCGCGAAGAGTATGTTCATTTCGGTCTTTCCGCGCGCCATTTCACGGTAGCGCGCCTCGAGCTCGTCGAGCTGCGCGTCCGTCCGCTCCGGGTCGTGATGGGTGAGGACCAGCGTTTTCACCCCCGCCTTCGCGGCGGAGTTGATGGCAACCTCGTAGGACGAGTGTCCCCATCCGAGCTTGCCCGCGAGGTATTCCTTGTGCGTGTACTGGGCGTCGTGGATCACGATGTCCGCGCCGCCCATGAATTCGATCACTTTCCGGTTCTGCTCGTCCGCGACCTTCTTCCCCTCTTCGGCGGCCACGGCGTCGTAGTCGGGATGGGCGGGATCGGTGATGAAGAGATTGCGAAACGGCTCATGGTCGAAGAGGGTGACCAGGGTCTTTCCATTCTGGGTGAACCGGTAGCCGAGGCAGGCGATCGGATGGTTCAGGTATTTTGATTTCATCGTAATGCCGTCTCCAAGATGGAGCTCGGTTTCCTGGAGGCGGTGCCAGCTTAGCTGGGCCGCGAGCTCCGCGGATGCGACCGGGAAATAGCGGTACTGGAGTTGGCCCCCGATCACCCTGTCCAGCGGCTCGTCCTCGAAGGTGACGGGGCCGAAAATCTCGAGCCTGGTGGTGGGAATATAGATCGGCGTGAAAAAGGGGAACCCCATGATGTGGTCCCAGTGCGTGTGGGATACGAATATCTGGGCCTTGATGGGGCCTTGTTTGAAATCGGTCCCCATGATTTTCCCGCCCAGCGGCCGTATGCCGCTGCCCGCGTCGATAATGACGAGACGGTTTCCCGGATCGAACCGGAGCTCGATGCAGGTCGTGTTCCCGCCGTATTTCGCGGTTTCCGGACCGGGGGAGGGAATGGAGCCCCTGGTCCCCCACATGATGATCTTCACGCGCTCCTCCCTTCGTCAGGATGCTATTTTCAGGAAGATCTTTGCCCGCTCGATCTCCTGCTTTACCTGCGGTTCGAGGGCGGTGATGGATTCCCACGTCACTCCCAGATACCGGAACACTTCATCGGGAGGCTTGACGGGGTAGCGGTCGCCCGCGAACCCGATTTCCATTATGTTGACGAAATAGTTGGCGAGGGCCACGGTATAAACGACATCCTTGAAACGTCCCTGGTATTCACCGACATTGTGATGAAAACGGGCCGAGTCGAGGATCTCATCGCCGAGTTTCCAGGCCTCCATGATAAGACCGCCCGCCATGGAGTGGTTGAATTCCATGACCGATATTTCCGCCTGGTACAGCGAGATGAATCCATGGTCCGCCTTGTCGAGGGCCGCCTGGAACGATTCTGGCGTCTGGTTGTTCAGCGGGATCTTGCCGATATCGTGAAGGAGGCCGCAGATGAAATAGTTTTCCTCTTCCTTCGAGTCTATTTTACGCGTCCTGGCGATGAACTTCGTGGTGACGCCTACGCCGAGGGAATGGCGCCAGAACTCCTCCATGTCGATGACCTGTTCTTTGCCTGATGAAAGCCCCGAGTTGGCCAGGACGGCAGTGGAGAGGGCCAGGTTTTTGATGGTGTTCAGCCCCAGCATGATGATGGCCCTTACCAGGGAGGTGATCTCGTTAGGCAGGGAGTAGTAGGCCGAGTTAATGAGCTTCATCACCCGCGCCAGGAGCACCGGGTCCAGCGAGATCACCTTGTTCAAGTCGTTGGGATTCGTGGCCGGGTTCTGGCATATCTCCAGTATTTTGCCGATACTGGTAGGCAGCGGCGGCATGCGGTCGATATAATTGGAGATTTTTTTTATCAGCTGTTCGCCCTTAAGCATCGAGTTTGACCTGTATTATTGTTAATATATGGGAAAATCCCCTTATCAGTAAAAGCCCACGGGATACAATGGACCTAACGTGAACTATTATTGTAGATCAAATGGTGAAGCCCCCGTCCAGCATTTTTCCTGTTGACATGGGCAAAAGTTTTAGCGGATAATACGGATCGTTCCACCGTTACAGTACCCGATGAAGCGGTAAAAACCTTGAATGTATCTTCAAGAGAAACATGAATACGACAGTACCCGCTCCTCTCATCTTCGAAATAAAAGGGAATTCCCTGGACGACGGCCCGGGGATCCGCACCGTGGTCTTTTTCAAGGGGTGCCCCCTCTCCTGCGAATGGTGCCACAACCCGGAGAGCCAGCGGCGGGAGATCGAGCTTTCCTTCGAAGGCAAAAAGTGCGTCGCCTGCGATACCTGCGTCGGCCTCTGCCCGGAAAAGGCGCTGGATCGTAAGAACCCCTATTTTATCGACCGGGGCAAGTGCTCCCTCTGCATGGCCTGCGCCGACGCCTGTCCCTCCGGCGCCCTGTCCGCGGTGGGACAGGCGATGTCCGTGGAGGAGATCGTCCGGATCGCGGAGAAAGACATCCCCTTCTTTGCGAATTCCGGCGGCGGCGTCACCCTTTCAGGGGGAGAGCCGACCCTGTTCATGGACTTCACCGCGCGCCTGGCCGGCGAGCTCCGGAAGAGCGGCATCGCCGTGCTCCTGGAAACCTGCGGCCACTTCAACCGCGACGCTTTCATGGAGCGTATCTATCCGCACCTGGAGATGATTTTTTTTGATATCAAGATAATCGACCCGGACGAGCACCGCCGCCTCTGCGGCCGGCCCAATGACGTGATACTGGAGAATTTCAGGAGACTGCACGGCGCCTTCCTGGATGGCGGGATACCCGTGCTGCCCCGGGTGCCCCTCATCCCGGGCCGCACGGCCACGGATGAAAACCTTTCCGCCATCGCCGCTTTTCTGAGGGAGCAGGGCGCGCGCAGGGTGGGCCTGCTGCAGAACAATCCACTCTGGTTTGAAAAGAACGAAATACTGGGCCGCGCCGCAGCCGGCACCGCGGACATGCGGGGCTGGATCGACCGGGAGAGGATGGGCCGAATACGCTCCTTCTTCGGCGGCTTCGAGATCGTGTAGGTGCCCGGCCTCAGTCGTTTTTGATCTTGAAGCGGGACACGACCGACCGGAGCTCTTTCGAGTTGTCCCCGAACTTCGCCGCGGCGTCCTGGATTATCGCGGCCTCTTCGGCCGTCGACTGTGAAATGGCGTTGATCGAGGTGACCGATTTCATGAGCTCGTCGTTGGTGTGTTTTTGTTCCTGCGATGAATTCTTTATGTCGCTGGAGATCCCGTTCAGCTCGTCTATCTTGAGCTTGATCTCCTCGTTCATCTTCATGAGGTCCTGCGTGAAGTCGAATACCTTCCCTATCACGAGGTCGATGGCGCCGATGCTCGCCTTCATGCTGTGAAAGGTGTCCACAGATCCGCTCATCTGCGAGAGCTCGGTATTGATGTTCTTCGTGTGCTCGCTTATCTCTTTTTTTATGATCTTCGCGAGCTCCGTGGTCCTGTCCGCCAGCTTGTTGACCTCGTCGGCGACGACGGCGAATCCCTTGCCGTGCTCCCCGGCCCGCGCCGCCTCGATGGCCGCGTTGAGGGCGAGGAGGTTGATCTGGTCCGCGATGTCGTTGATCATGCCCGCCGTCTGGTCAATGGTGTCCATGTACCCGATGAGGTTCGAGATGGTGGTGACCGACTTGTTGATCTGCTTTTCTCCTTCCTCCGCGATCGAAACCGATTCCTTCGCCTTTTCGCTCAGGGTCCAGGTCTCTTTAGCCAGCATGTTGCTCTTCTCGCTTATAAGGGATATGTCGTTTTTGACCGACATCGATTGCTCGACCTGTCTCATGACGCTGGTCATGTTCGATTCCGACGATGCCGCCATTTCCTCGAAGGAGCTGGTCAGCTCCTCGATAATGGCCGCCAGCTCGCGGGCCCGGTCGGACTGGTTGTACGATGATCTGACCAGCCCGCCGCTGGATTGATCGAGGGTTTCGACCGTTTCGGAGATCGCCTCGACCAGGGACTTCAGGTTGTTCCTCATCTTGAACACCGACATGTTGATGAGGGTCAGCTCGTCCATGATGGCGATTTTTTCGGACGCGGCCACGAGGTCGCCGTCGCCGACTTTTTTCAGGAACCTGAGGATGATGGCGACCTTGTTGATGATGGTCCTGTTGAGCACCGAGGCGACAAGGATCGCTCCGCCCAGGCCGATGAGGCCCATGAAGGAGAGCTTCAGGTACACCATGGTCGTGTCCACGTTGAAGCTCGCCATGAAGCCCACGAAATATGTCAGGAGGATTGAGAAGGGAAGGAACGATATCATAAGGATAGACAGGGTGAGCTTGGTGAGGAGGCTCATCCTGTTTTTTATCTTATCCCGGGGCCACCGCGGGAAGCAATTGGTCTGGAGAATCTTCTGGACGAAGAGCTCGGTCAGCAAATAGTAGAGGACGGCCCCCAGGGGGGCGTTGATGACGATCATCATCCACATGCCGAAATCCTGCTGCGGCGACGTATTGCCCAGGATCTGCATGGGTATGACCACTCCGCCGAGGGCGAAAACCCATCTGAAAAAGGCTCCGATGCTGTGGATAAGGGGAAGGTAGAGCAGGCGGCGATGAGCCTTTTGATACTCATCATCGGTGCATTCGTCGCCGCGCAGGATCTTGTTGAAGTAGCGGACAATGGGCCGTATCGCGATAGTGTTGTTTATCTGCGTTGTGAAGACGGATGCCACGGCGATAATGGCGACCACCTTGATTAACAGGCTGAGCTGCTCGCCGGTGAAACTGAGATTGGACCAGATGTAGAAAAGGATAAGGGGGACTATGATGAAATAGCTTAGTCCCTCGGTCCGGATATTGAACTTTAAAGCAAAGCTCTTAATCGTTTTTTTGTCATCTTTTGGGTCAGTCATTGTATATCTCCTCCTGCGAGCTGATATGACGACCCCCCCGCACTTCTGCCCTATGTTGACTAATTGCATTATGCAAATAATATATTTCAATCATTAATTATTTTTTTCACAGGATTATTTAAACCTGGCGCCCTCTCCCTATTTTCGTTGTATGATGATAACGGTCAGGTCATCCTTGAGGGGAGCGCCGCCGCGGTGGTCGCCGAATGCCCTCAGGATGTGGTCCAGGATATCCCGGGCCGAGCCTTTCGGGGCCGTTCGCAGCGCCTCCATGATCCCCGATTCGCCGAAGGTTTCGCCGCTGACGCCGGCGGTTTCGATCATGCAATCGGTATAGAGGAGGAGGCAGTCGCCGGGGCCGAGCTTCAGGGAAAGGGAGGGGAACGTCTGGCTGACGCCGGCCACGCCGATGAAGGAGGACTTGTTTTCGACGCCCGATTTGGCCATGATCATCCCCACCCTGCCGGAGACCCCGGACCTGAAGACAATGTCCGGATGGGCGCAGTTGACGTACTCCACGCGGTCATCCATGAACCTCAGCAGGATTCCCGTGATGAAGTTGTCGATCTGGCCGAATTCCCCGATCATCTCGTTGTTGATGCTTTCAATGATGACGCTCAGGGGCCGGTCTTTCTGGAAATAAAAATGCCGTGAAATGATCGATTTCGAGAGGAGGGTCAGGAGTCCGGAGGAGAGGCCGTGGCCGGACACGTCGAAAATGCCGGCACCCTTCAGCTCGCCGTCACTCCCGTAAAAATCGAAGAAGTCGCCCGATACCTCGCTCCAGGGATTATAGGCGAAGGCGATGTCATAGGACCTGCAGGAGGGAGGCTCCTTCGGCAGGAAATCGCTCTGAATGCTCGCCGCCAGGGCCATGTCTTTTTTTCGGATACGCTCCGTGTCCTCGAGCTCCCTGTTGACCCGCATCAGGTTGTCGTTCATGGCCTCCAGCTCGCTCATGGCCGCTTCCAGCTCCTCGGTCCGCTCCGCCACTTTCTTTTCCAGGTTGACGTTCATGTCGATGAGGAGGTCCCGGGCCGTGCCGAGCCTCTTCCTCATGTCGTCCACCTCGGCGATGACATCGCTGAACTCGTCATGGGACACGAGCTCCCGCGGCGCGGCGTCGAGGTTGCCGCCGCCGATGCGCTTCAGGAAATCCGTCACGGTGTTCATCCGATCCCTGATGGCCAGGTTGAGGAGGATCGGCGTGAAGAGCCCGAACAGGATCGAGATGCCTATGATGATGCCGACCCGCACGTAGAGGAGGGTGGTGCCGATATTGTTGGTTTCCATCGTGATGTAAATGAAGAGAAAGAGCAGGAACACCGGCAGAAGCACGGCCGATACGGAGAGCACCGTGAGCCGCCGCACCAGGCTCAGGCGGGACGAGTGATCGGCGCCGCTTTTCCCGGCGAAGACGCCCCTGTTGATGACGCTCTGAACGTACAGCTCCGTTATCGTGAAGTAGGACATGACGCCGAGCATCGAGCAGAGGGGCGGCCCCAGCCACATGTTGACCGCCTGGGGAACCGTGAGGTCGGCAAGGATGTTGAACACGAGGACCGGGAGCGACAGGAGCAGCAGCCACCGGAACAGGGCGCCGACGGCGTGAATCATCGGGAGCCTGAAGAAGCGCTTGCGCGCCCGATCGTATTCCTCCTCCGGGACATCCAGTCCCCGGGAGGCTTTCTTGAAATACCTGAGGACCGGCGCCAGGACAATGAGGTTGTTCACCAGCACGAAGACGATGCCGAAGACGAAAAAGGGGGGCCATACCCTGTTGAAGAGAGCAAGCTGCTCCGGTGTAAGCTGGATGTTGGACCACACGTAGAAGAGCACAACAGGGACCACCACGAAAAAGCTGATGCCTTCCGTGAACAGGTTGAAGAGTATGTAAAAGCGTTTCACCGCCTTTTTATCGAAGCTGTTTTCCGTCATTCGCACTGGACCTCGCCAAACACCACGATACAATTTATTTTCATGACACGCTCCTCGTTTCATGGAAGATCTTGATGGCGATAAATGCTGAATAAACCGTTATAGAGATTATTAATGAAGGTTATTCTGTCAATGTAAAAAGTATTATCGGGCGGATTGCGCGCAAAACATTAAGCGGCACAATACATGACAGCTTGCTGCGGGGTATTTGAAAATCCAAGGATATTACAATATTAAATGGCAAAATTTTAGTTTGACAAAAAAATAACCAATGGTAACAATAGTGACCAATGGTTATCATCAAGGAGAATAAAATGTCATTCCCAAACAGAAACAATCCATACGACTTTAATACATTCCTGGAATGGAGAAACGGCGTCGATTATTACGCCGACGATCTATTCTTGCAGAAAGTCCTCAGGCACTATTCCGGCGCCGCCTGGGAGGAGGCGGACCGTGAAGCGAGAAAGACTTCGAAAAAAGCGTCATTCCGGTGGCGTGACATGGCCGTGTCGATCGCCGTTCCTGAAAAAAGGCCGTTCATGACGCATTACGACGGTCATCACAACAGGATCGACAGGATCGTACGTCCCCGTGAAACAGAGATCATGGAAAAGGAAGTGTTCGGGGAGAAACTGTTTTCCGACGAGTTTTCCCCCTGGGTGAAGCTCATTCGAATGATGATCATCTATCAGAACGGGGAGGCCTGCATCGCCTGTCCGGTTACCTGCACGGAAGGGCTGGTGAAGCTCCTTGAGAAATACGCGGATACGCCTGAGACAAATCAGATTCTCCGGCACTGCAAAGAGGGCATTGACGGCGATTTGGCCATCGGCGCCCAGTACCTTTCCGAAATACACGGCGGCTCCGATGTCCCGGCCAATGTGCTCGAGGCGGTCAAGGAGGGCGATACCTGGCGACTCTACGGCGCCAAGTTCTTCTGTTCCGCGACCCACGCTGACTATGTCGTGGTAACGGCCAAGCCTTCCGGCTCTGAAAAGGTGGCGCTTTTCGTCATGCCTTCGTGGCTTCCGGGCAATAAAGAAAAAGAGATCCGCAACGGCTACACGATCGACAGGATAAAATGGAAAATTGGCACCAGCGAACTGACAACGGGGGAGCTGACCTTCAACGGGGCTGTCGCCTATCCCGTCGGGCCCCTGGACAGGGGGGTCGCCAATGTGGTCGGCATCGTGCTGACCTATTCCAGGCTTACCGTCGGTCTCAGCGCCGCGGCGTTCATGTCACGGGCGTCAAGGGAAGCGAAGAAGTACAGTGAATTCAGGGAGGCTTTCGGCATGGCTGTGGGTAATTTCCCCCTCGTCAGGGTCCAGCTACGGGATATTGAGAACGCTACAAAAAGGACCTCGGCCGGCGCGTTCAAGCTCTATAATGAATTCCTGGGCCTTGATAATGATGCGGGCGATTCCATGGAACAAAAGAAAAGAAAATTCAAGGTCCGCGAGCTTATCATGCTTCAAAAAATAGCCGCCGCCTGGGATTCGACCGACGTCATCAGAACGGCCATGTCGATCTTCGGGGGCCACGGCGTGATGGAGGATTTTTCCTCCCTGCCGCGGCTTTACAGGGATTCGGCCATCAACGAGCTCTGGGAGGGACCACGGAATGTGCTCCTGACCCAGATATTCAACGACCTTAAAAAAGCCGCAGGCTGGTACGGGCCGGCTGAATTCATTTCCGACCTGTTATCCGATTCGGACGCCGCCACCGTTAAAAAATTCGCGGCTGAAGCCGTATCGCTCCTGTCGCATCCCAATCTTTTCCAGCCGGACGAGAAGACGCTGGAGGTCTGCCGAAGCTGGGACAATTTTTGCCATCGCTTGTTCCACGCCTACCAGGACATGGCGCTGGCTGAAGTTGAAGGGAAGAATTGATGAGTTGTGTATAAGTCAATGATTCTGGTTCACTCCCCGCGGTCGTGAACAGCGGGGAGCGAACGACTGGTTAAAATACCCCGCAGTAAGCTACGGGGGTTGCGCGCGCTGGGATCAATCTTTAAATTTTGACGCTATTATTTTCCCTATTTTTCTCATATGGAGCGCCACGTCTTTCTTGCTTCTCCCCGGATAATTCCTGAAGGTAATGAGAACGCCGTTCATTGATGCGAAGAAGGCGTGAGAGAGCATCCTCTTGTCGCCCTTGACGTTGAGCTTGGCGAAAAGTTTTTCCAGCTGGTCCAATAGCAATCTCTCGGTCGTGTTGAGCCTCTTTAATAATTTCGCGTTAAGGGACCCGTCGAGCATGAAGTGTGTCATCATTCTGAAATACTGGTCGTCTTCGATGAGATAGGTGATGAACTGGTCGGTTATTGCCTCAATGCTGACCTTTTCGTTATTGTCTATGAGGTCGCCGAAGAAGCTGATTATCTTCTCTCCGCCCCTGATAAAGGCCTCGACGAAGAGTGTCTGCTGGTCGGGAAAATATCGGTATATCGCGGCGTGGGAAATGCCGGCCTCACGGGCGATGTCCCTGATACTCACCTGGTTGAAAGGCTTGTTCGCAAAGACGCGCTCAGCCGCCTGAATGATATGCTCCTGGCGCACTTTCCTTTCCTGGATTTTCATGGAGGCGAAGGGGCTGGCAGTACCGGCTGATATTTTCTTTTTCATTATCCAGTGTTGCTGTTGATAAATAATAGACTTGCTGCAATACTGATGATTGGCTGAATTAATTTTTAACAGTTATACACCAAGTCTATTGTTTACTGATATGCTTTATCGGAATTTGTCAAGAGTATTAACAAATAGAAGCGGCTGGATAAATTGCAACTGTTATTAATATTAACCTCCCTGAATCTTCTCCACCCTGCACGGAATATACCGGTGGAACGGTGTTCCGGCGAACCGGTCCCTGTGGGAGCCGCTGGAGAGCCGGTTGGCGTTGGCGCCGCAGGCCTTCCCCTGGTACTCGAGTCCGAAGCCGTGGGGGATCATCACGTATCTTTTACATGTCTGGTCCGTCACTTCGAGCTCGACCTCGACGGACCCCGCCTCGGTGGATACTCTCACCATGTCGCCGTCTTTGAGGGAGAGCTTATCCGCGTCGGCGGGATTCATAATGCAAGTGCAGGCCCGCTTCCCCTCGTTCCATGCCGGATCGCGCATGATGGTGTTGGCGTTATAGGGCATGTGCCGTCCCGACGAGAGGATGAAGGGATACTGCGCGTCGAGTTCCAGCTCCCGCCTCTCCCTCTCTGTCTCGATCTCCGAGAGCCACTCCTTCATTTCAGGAGCATGGACATTGATCTTCTTGTCCTCGGTGCTCAGGTCTGAGAAGTTGTCCTCCGGGTCTGATTTGCCTATCCAGAGCCCTTCGGGATGGTCCATGATGGCCTTGAATATCTCCTCTCCCATGAGGGGGCCCTTGGCGAAGCCGGCCCGGACCGCGCACTTCTTGAAGCTACCCGGCGCGGCCATGAGCATTGCCCAGAGATTGGCAAGGTTCCCGGACCCCATCTCTTTTCCCAGGGTTTTTGCCACGATAAAGGGCATTGCTTTCAGGGCGGCCGGATTGGCCTTGGCGAAGTTCATCAGCTCCATGCCGAACTTGAGCCTGTTCTCCTTCGCGGCGGCATAAAGGGCTTCCGGTATCTCCGGGATGAGTCCCATTTTATCGGCTATGCGCAGGTGGATCTCGCCGAGCTCAAGGCATTCACCATCGGGCTCCACCACGGGCCGCCTCATCTGGAAGTAGATCTCCGGCCAGGTCCAGGTAAAGAACGTGGAGTCCCATGACTCGTACCCGGTCCTTGCCGGCAGCACGTAATGGGCGAGCTTCGCGGTTTCCGTCATGGCGACTTCGAATACCACCAGGAGCTCCAGCTTCGAGAAGGCCTTCTCGTAGGCGGTCGTGTCCGCGAAGGAGCGGAGAGGATTGCACTGGGTGCACAGGACAGCGCGGAGCCTGTCCGGTCCATCGCTCAGTATCTCTTCCGGCATCACGTTCGGCGGGAAGACCCCCGCCAGGGCGGGATACCCGGTTTTACGGGTGCGCCAGGTCTTCTCGTCCCGCTCGTCGCTGTGGCCCACGATGGGCATGAGCATTCCGGGGATGACATTCCCACCGGGAACGCACAGGTTTCCGGTTATGGTGAAAAGGATTATTTCAAGATAGAGCGTCAGTGTGCTGTGGCGGTTCATGTATACGCCCAGGTCCGGGTGGCAGCAGGCCTTCCTCAGTCTCAGCTGCCTGCAGACTTCTTTCACCTGTTCGTAATCAAGGCCGCAGAATTCGACGGCCGCCCGGGCGTTAAAGCCGGCGAACCAGCCTTTGATCTCCTCATAGCCGGATACGTGGTCCCGGATATATTCTTCGTCGGTCCATCCCTCATCGATCACGATGGCGATCATTGCCTTGGTGAGCAGGGCGTCGGTCCCCGGCCTGACGGCCAGGTGTATGTCGGCGATCTCGGCAGTTTCGGTCTTTCGCGGATCGATTATCACCAGGAGCTTGTCCGGATTCTTAGAAAATTCCCGGAGGAAGAGCGGGGCCCGCGGCAGCTGGTGGCTCACCATGCCGTTCCAGCCGATACCGACGAACATGTCGCAGTTGTGCTCGTCCGGTATGGCGAACTTGTACTGCTTGCCCGTGGCCCGGCCGTAGGCCCAGAAGAGGCCGGTTAGCTCCTGGCCGAGGGCGTTGTAGTGATACCTCGAACCGATCGATTTCATCAGGGTCACGCCGGAGGCGGCCTCGAAGTGGCAGCCCTGGCCGCCGCCCCCCATGTAGGCATAGGAGTGCGGGCCGTTCTTTCCTGTTATATCCTTCAGCTTCGCGGCGATTTCGTCTATCGCCTGGTCCCATGATATGCGCTCAAAGCCTCGCTCCGTCCGCTTCAGGGGAAACTTCAGCCTGTCCTCATGGTGCTGGTGGTGGGCGATCTTCATCCCCTTGCGGCAGACGTAGCCCCTGCTCCGGGGATTGTCCCTGTCGCCCTTGACTTTCACTATGCGGTTGTTCTCGATCTCAACCTCGAGTCCGCAGTTTTGCGCGCAGAGAATGCATCCGGTTTTGTGCCAGGTGCTCATATTATTCTCCTGTCATGGTTTTTTAACAGCGTATAGTAATCGGGGATTTTCTCCCTTCCCCGCAGCGATGCCGTGTTCATTGCCTGCATGCTCAGTCGACGCCGAAGCCGTTCTCCTTCAGGATTGATTTGCCTTTTGGCGATAACACGAAATTATGGAATTCCCCGCATGGCTTGTTGCCGCGCCCATTTTTGAGGATCACCATTCCGTGCTCGATGGGGGAGTGGAGGACCGGATCGATCTCGACCCAGTATTTTCCATTCCGGTATTTTTTCATTGCCGGCGTGTAAAGGGCGGACATGGATATGAGCCCCGCGTCCGCGGATCCGAGGGCCAGCGACGCGGCCTGCATGACGTTTTCGGTGGTAATGAGCCTTTTAGGCGTGCCGATGCCCATGTTTTTCAGGGTCTCGATCGCAGCCGTTCCGTAGGGAGCGGTGCGGGGATTGGCGATTGCGATGAGGGACCCACTGTTTTCTGAAAGAAAGGCGCGGCTGGTGCCGCGAATCCCTTTTTTGCTGAAAAGGATCAATCGTCCCCGGGCGTATATCACCGGGGCCTTGACGGCGAATCCCCTGTCGTAGACCCTTCCGGGGCGCTCCATGTCCGCGGCCAGGAATATATCATAGGGAGCGCCGTTCAGTATCTGCGCCGTCAGCGTGTCGCTTGCCGACGGTATGATATCGATGGTCAGTCCGGGATGGGTCTTCACGAATTCCTCCACGAGCATCTCGGTTGCGTGTTTCATGCTGGACGCGGCGGCAATGGCGAATTTTTTATTCGCCGACTCCTTCTGGCATCCCGTGATGAGGATTATCGTGACCAGTGCCGTTATTACTTTATTCATGGTTTTAGATTCAATCCTGTCTTTTATAATATCTTGCAGGGCAGGTGTCACCGTCTGCGAGGGAATATGCCTCGCCGAAGATCGTGTTCATTGTTTTGCTTTCACTCTTTTCCTGTTGTTCCCGGAGGGCGCAAAGAATCCCTCCATCTCCCTGAGCCAGCGCACCCGCGTCTCCAGGCTCATGATGCAGTACCTGACGATCATCAGGTGTAGCTCTTCGAAATTCCGGCTCTTCATGTCGTCGTAGGCGTTCTGGAAATCCCCGATGGTCACTTCGGTCTCGGCGATCTGGCCCCTGAGCTTATCCGCTGAAGCCGCGGCGTCCAGGAAGCGGAAGTACATGCACTTGTTCAGGAACTCGTCCTTCCGTATCATCTCGTACCGGAAGGCGCGCTCCTCTCCCTCGGCGCCGGTGAGCCAGGAGGTGAATTCCTTCCGTCCCGCCGGGGTGATGTGATAATTGTGCCGGTTGGGGCCCGATTCCCGGTATTCGATTTCCTTTTTTATGAGGCCCTCACCGGTCATCTTTTTGAGAAGGGGATAGAGCTGCCCGTCGTTGATGCCGAATTCCTCCAGCACCTTTATCGTGCCTTCAGACCTCAGGCTGTATCCGTGGGCGGGGCCGCTCATCAGCGCTCCCAGTATCATGTGTTTTGTCGACATATATATATCCGATATACCTTACTTATAAGATATATCAGGCATCTGGCATTTCCTGTCAAGCATGTTTTTGCCGCCGCTCTGTCATGCGCCGGAGATGCTTTTTCATCTTGCAATTTTTTACGGTGCCGATGATAGGGTTAACAGTGGAAATGACAAAGCCTCAAATATGAATCATGGCGAATGATGAAAAAGTTTAAGATACTACTCGGCATAGCTGCCGTCCTGCTGATCCTTTCCCAGGCCGTCCTGGTTTCGATTTACCTCCAAGTCCGCGGTGAAGCCGGAAAATATATCGTGGAGGAGATCGGAGACGTTCCTTGCGCCGCAACATGCATTGTCCTTGGCGCCGCGGTGTACGAGGACGGCAGGATCTCCGACGTGCTCTACGACAGGCTGGCGAAAGCCCTGGATCTGTACCGGGCCGGTAAAGTGAAGAAAATCCTCCTGAGCGGCGACCACAGCACCTTTGAATACAACGAGGTGAGGCAGATGAGGGATTTCATGGCGCGGAGGGGGGTGCCGCCCGGGGCCCTTCTGCTGGACCATGGGGGATTCAACACCTACAGCTCCATGGTGCGGGCCCGCAGGGTCTTTCACGCCGATGACTGCATCGTGGTGACACAGCGCTTCCACCTGCACCGGGCCCTGTATATCGCGCGGCGCGTGGGGCTCCGGGCCTGGGGCTATCCGGCTGACCGTCGGCGCTACCTGTACAGGAAGCGCTACGCCGTGCGGGAATACCTTGCCGGCGTGAAGGCCTTTCTGGACCTGCTGGTCGGCCGGGAGCCGCAATCAGAGGGAAGAGCCGTACCCCTGACCGGGGAAGGCCCTCGGGGCCGTGACTGATCGCAGCGCGCCCAATTCCAGAACCCTGCTACGGGATGAGAGCGCGCAAAACAGTATTTTGCCGGCCCACCTTAATCCATTTTCGGATTGTAAAAATTAAGATTATCTTGTTGACAATAAATATATCATAATGATATATATCACTATGATATAATATACGGCGGTGGGGTATGCCGAAATCCAATAAAACGAAATACGCGATCCTGGGGCTTCTCGCGTCAGGCCCGCGGTCGGGATATGACATTAAAAAGACCGTCGACCACAGCATCGGCTTCTTTTGGAATGAAAACTATGGCCACCTCTATCCGATCCTGAACCGGATGGAGCGGGGAGGACTGCTGTCGATGACGCAGTCAGGCAGGGCGTCGGGACCGGTGAAAAAAGTGTATGCCATCACGGCGCGAGGTAAAAAAGAGCTTCTGGCGTGGCTCAGAACGCCGGTTGACGATCAGCCGATACGGAATGAGCTCCTGCTCAGGATATTCTTCGGCAGGCGTGCTGGAGCCGGGGACGTTAAAAATATGGTGCGTGCTGAAAAAAAGAAGAACCAGGAGCTGGTGTCTATTTTCAATGAGATAAAATCAGGCATAGAAAGAGGCAATTCGAGTGATGCGCCCTACTGGGCGATTACCCTCGATTTTGGAATACGCAAATCAGAAATGATCATCCAATGGTGCGACGAGACACTGAAGGCGCTGGGACGCATGAAGTGAGCCGTGCCGGACAGGCGCTTCCATATCTTCGATAAACATGAAAAATGATGTCATCACAAGGAGGTATTGTATGGAGGACCAGGTATATTACAGGCTGCGTGAGGTGCTTGATACCATTCCGAACGGCTTTCCCGCCACCGAGAGCGGTGTCGAGATCAAGCTGCTGAAAAAGATCTTTACCGAGGAAGAAGCTGAGCTCGCCATGAAGCTCAAGCTGCAGTTCGAAACCCTTGATGATATTGCAAAAAGGACGGGTCTTGACCGCGGCTATCTTGATACCACGCTGCGCGCGATGAATCAGAAAGGGCAGGTCTTTCGTATCAATTTCGGCGGGACTTCCGTTTTCAAGCTCCTTCCGTTCGTATTCGGCATCTATGAATTCCAGCTTCCCCGGATCGACCGGGAATTCACCGAACTATTTGAACAATACTCCAAAGAGGCGTTCCAGAAGGAATTCTTCAGCCGGACGCCGGCCCTCATGAAGGTGGTGCCCATCGGTGTTGATGTTTCTCCCGACTCAACGGTCGAACCCTATGAAAGCGTGGTAAAGCTCATCGAAGGGGCGAAATCGTGGATGGTCAACGAATGCGTCTGCAAAAAGGAACGGGCCCTCATGGGCCATCGGTGCGACCGGCCTATGGAGGTCTGCCTTGCCTTCGCACCGGTGGAACATGTATTCGATAATGTAAAGACGGGGCGCGCCATCACTAAAGAGGAAGCGTACAGGATACTGAAAGAGTCGGAGGAGGCCGGTCTCGTTCACCAGGTGTCGAATACGGCGACGGGCCATATCTATATCTGCAACTGCTGCGAATGCTGCTGTCTGCCGCTTCGCAGCTTCAAAGAGATCGGCACAAACGCGACGGCGCGCTCAAACTACCGGGCAGCGGTAGATGCAAGTATCTGCACCGCCTGCGGAGTCTGCGTTGACCGCTGTCAGGTGGATGCGATCGAGGTGGGAGAGTGCGCAGTCATCGGAGATTGCATCGGCTGCGGACTCTGCGCGACATCCTGCCCCGCCGGAGCGATACGGATGGTCCGGCGTGATCAGGCCGAACAGTTGCCGGTTCCCAAAACCGAGCTCGAGTGGTTTCAAGAGCGCGCAAAATCCCGCGGCAAGGGAGATGAATACAAACGCATGCTGTAACGTGCATCCCCCAGGGGCTCTGAATCCGGAGCATCCCGGGGGCGGCCCTAGTCGCTGAAAAGGTCCAGGAACCGCACCAAGTTGAGGACCCCGCCCTCGATCTTCACATCGCCCCGGGCAAGGGCCGCCGCCGGGTTGACAAGTTTCGTCACGATATCCTTCCACGTGTTTGAGCTTACGGTGACGGTGATATCCGCCCTGTTCGGAAAGGCCGGCTCGATGAAGGCGATGCCGCGCCGCACCTGCACGGTATAGGCCTCCTTCGTGTCGGGGAAGCGGAATCCCACGGTCTGCGTCACATCCTTCGATTTTTCGGGATTGAGCCTGGCGCCCATGGCGTTAAAGATCGCGGCCAGGGGAACGCGGTGAGCCAGTTCCCTGGTGATCTTCACCCCGGTGAGTGTGAGCTTCCCGTCGGCTTCAAGGGCCTGGGAGAAGTAGTAGTTCTTTTCGTTGGCGTTGCCCGATTTCGCTGCGAGGGCCCGCAGGGCCGAGGACCTTATTTCCAGGGCTTCTCCCATGGACGGATCAAGGCTGAGGAGGTGTCCGGAGAGCTCCAGTGTCCACTGGAGGTCGCCGTCATTCAACGCTTTCCGTGTTTTTTCAAGGAGGGTCTTTTTGCCGCCGGCAAGGGCAGCCATGCGCTCTGCCCGCTCCTTCGGCGGCAGGGGATTCAGGGCCGTGGAATCGCCGCTGAACCATCCGAGGTAGCCGTTGAAAATGTTCCGGACCGACCATGCCACGGTGCCGTAATACTCGCGGAGATAGGGTTTATCTGCCAGGTGCCGCGGCAGCTTGACCTGTTCCACGATCTCGTCCGGCGTGAGACCCCTGTTGATGCCGCGCACGGTCTGGTCATGGACATATTGGATGGCGTCGCGGTAATCCGCCAGCACCCGGCCGATTTTCGCCCTGCCGGTTATGGGACGGCTGTGGCAGGGGACCAGGTAATCGGCCTGGAGCTTACGCATCATTTCCAGGGACCGCGCCCAAGCCTGCACGTCGCGGTACCTGGTGCCGCGTATGGTATAGAGGTTCGGGAAGGACTTGTAGAAATTGTCCGCGGCTATGAGGACCTTCTTTTCCGGGAGCCACACCACGATCTGGTCGTCGGTCTCGCCCGGGGCGTGGATGAGCTCCATGGCCATCCCGGCGATCTTCACCTTCATCCGGCCGCCGGAAAAAGTTTTTGTGGGGCGGATGTGGGAGAAGGTTGTTTTGTCATTGAATTTCAGCAGGGGCCCGATGCCGCAGTTTTCGAAATCTTCTTTCCGTAGAAAAGTCCCGAACATCCGCATGCTTCTTTTATAGGTGATCTCCTGGGTGACCGTGGTCACGCGGTCCAGCTCCTCCAGGGTCTTTTCATGGGAATAGATGTCGACGCTCCTGCCGCCGGTGAACACCTCGGCTCCTGAGACATGGTCCGTGTGGAAGTGGGTGAAGATGATCGCCTTCAGGGGTTTCTTCGTTATCCTGTCAAAGGATTTTTTTACCGGCAGCGCCGCCTCGTTGCTTTCCATGACATCGACAATCACCGTGCCGCCGTTGCCGACCAGGAGGACCGAGTTGGCCAGGCCATAGCCGACGGCCACGTACACGCCGTCGGTCACCCTGATGAGGTCTTTTTTAAATTCCGCGGTGTGCGCTGCAAGATCCCGCGCCTTCGTGCCGGCCTGGAACGGGCCGGCATCCCTGGAACATGCGCACGGGGCGGACAGTGCAATCAATGCAAAAAGTAATACTGCGGGGCGGTTGCGATCTATCATCACAGACCTCCGAGGGATATGATTGGAGAGGAAGCGGCTGATGATCAGCCGGTGACATGCTTCATTTATATGGGAGCCCGGCCATGATGTGGGGTCTCCGTAGGGAGCGTCCCCGGCCGGCTAAATCTTCTTCTTCGCCACCATCATGTTGGACTGTCCCCGGCCGAAGAGGATGCCGTACCCGAAATTGAAGGGAAGTGGTTCAGCTCCTTCGCTGTAACGCTCCTTCAGATCAGGCTGGGAAACGGGCATGCAGTATTTCAGCGCCATGGCGGGGCGGTATTTGCCGTAGAGGGAGACCTTCCAGCCTTCGGTGAAAAAGCGGTAGGGTATGCCGGAATCATCCTGTACCATGACGACGCTTCTTTTCAGGATAAAATCGCGAACGCCGTCGAAGGGGCGGTGATGGAGCAGGTAGACGGCTGATTTCATCATGGTCTTAATACCGCTCATGCGCCCCAGGTATTTTCCCTCCGGCGTTGAAGGGTTCACGGACCGTGGGCCGATCTTCATCGACAGGTACACCAGCTCCCGCGAAGTCCCGTCCCGCCCGGTAAATCCGATGTGAATGCCGTAAATTGTATCTTTCTCCTTTTTGACTGGAGCGCCGGGAATGACAACGAGGTCGCCTGTTTCGCCGATATAGATGTTGTCGACACTGGTGATCACGAGGCCCATGCGGGCCATGAAGATCAGGAGCGCCGGGACCGTGCCCGGGAGGAGCTTGTTCGTCATCTCCTGGGACATGACCTTCGACTGGAAGTAGTTGTTGACGCCATAGAGGTAAATGCTCCTCTCCACCGGCCCCAGGCCGTCTATTAACCGCCGCGACCGGTGGTCCCTGAGCACGGCGGCGTCTCCTTCCGGCTCCAGGGCGATCATGAGATAGCGCCGCGAGTCGGGGAAGAGCGTGTGCAGGTTTATGAAATCGGCCCCGCTGAGGGGATAGAAGGCGGTGGCGCGGCTGTGGACCGTGGGCACGTTCCTGTCGCGCCAGGGAACGATGATATCGATGGTTTCCTTCTGGATCTTCGCCCAGAGACCGTCCATGAAGCGGCGGTGGTCGAGGTACCGGGATTCGGTCGTTTTGGGATAGAGCACGCTCTTCTCGCGCACTTCCATGCCGGCCAGGTAACGGGCCACGTCGTTCCAGTATGGATCCACTGAAATGTTCCGTGGCTGCATCAGGCAGGTGATGTTGACCCCGGCGGCCATGATCGGGAAGACAAGGATGCAGAACACCAGGATCCGCTGCAGAATCTCCGGCGATTTTTTCCGTATCAGGCTTTTTCCGTACAGGCGCTTGTTCTGGTTCTTTTTCATGGTATTGCTCGGCATGGAGGTTTATATTTTCTTGGGAGCCAACTATACAGACCGTTCTCCGGGTTTAAAGCATTTTTTTTGATTATTCGCCCGCCGGATAAAAAAATGCGGTCAAGGTCGAGGCTCAATTTCATAATTAAGCTTATAATTGTTTGAATACATTTTACATTTATGTATATTAATAATGCAACTATTTATTGTTGGTGCCGGATATCCTTCAGCCTGACATAAGGCGGTGGCCATGAAAAAGAACGGGTATGTAAAAATCTATTCAACCCTCAATATAGCCGAAGCTCACACGGTCAAGTTTCTCTTTGAGAATAATGGCATCGAAGCGGTCATAGAGAACCAGGAGATGAACCCCCTCTTCGGCATGGTCGCCGCCAGGGACGCGGAAGCGCAAGTATGGGTCCCGGAGGGGAAATCTGGTATGGCATCGGCGGTCCTTGCCGGGGCTTCATCCATTGACCTGGATCATATCAAGCTCGCCACATGCAGGAACTGCGGCGAACTGGTATGCGACCGTTTCGATTATTGCTGGAATTGCATGGCCACAATGAAGACCGGGAAGGTGGACCGGGAACGGTTTCAGCCTGATGATGCCGTACGGCAGGCCAGGTTCCCGGCTTTGTATATTCTCTTTATCATTATCATTGTGTTGATGCTCCTCGGTTTTATTGCCAGCCGCTTTTTTCGTGGGGGATGAGACGATAACTATCGCACTGATGATTGCCCTGACCACTGTTTCTCCGATAACTGTCGGGGTGGGTTTTACTCTGATACCCGGAAATATCGATATCTATATTCTTAACGAGTGTTTACCGATAACTATCGGTGTGAGCATTCCCCTTTATCATAAAATTCCCGATAACTATCGGATTGATTGTCACCTGTCCCTGAGGATATGGCAAGATCTACCGGGATTCTTGCCGAAATAATCCTGGTGGTACTCTTCCGCATCGAAAAATTTTCCCGCCGGCACGATCTGGGTAACGGTCTTTTTCCTGAAAACGCCGGAGCGGTCGAACTTATCCCTCGATTTTTCCGCCGCTTTTTTCTGCTCCTCGTTATGGAAAAAGATCGCCGAGCGGTACTGCGTGCCGATATCGGGCCCCTGGCGGTTGAGCTGCGTCGGATCATGGAGACGCCAGAAATAATCAAGGAGCTCTTCGTAGGTCACCACGGCAGGATCGAATTCCACGAGGACCGCCTCGGCATGGCCGGTTTCGCCCGACGCGACATCATAGTAACCGGGATGCTCCATTGATCCGCCGGCGTATCCCACAGTGGTCTTCACCACTCCCTTCACCTTCTTAAAGATATGCTCGACGCCCCAGAAGCATCCTGCGGCGAAGGTGGCCAGCTCGGTTTTCTTTCCAGATGCCGCTTCTTTATTAAAGAGCTTTGCGTATTCACCGTAGCCTTCCTTTTCAAGGTCTTCCACGGCGATGAACCTGAGGGCGGCGGAGTTCATGCAATAGCGCAGTCCCGTTGGAGCGGGTCCGTCTTCAAAGACATGGCCCAGGTGGGAATCTCCGTTTTTGCTCCGCACTTCTGTCCTCACCATGAAATGGCTCGAGTCTATCTTCATTTTGACATTATCCTTGACCAGGGGCCTGGTGAAGCTCGGCCACCCGGTGCCGGAGTCGAATTTATCCAGGGAGCTGAACAGCGGCTCTCCTGAAACAATGTCCACATAGATGCCAGGGCGATGGTTATTCCAGTATTCATTATGGAATGGGGGCTCCGTGCCGCATTCCTGGGTTACATGGTATTGCTGCTGTGTAAGTTTCTTTTTAAGGTCATTTTTATTATTCATGGCTGAATATCCTTCTTTATTACAATTTAAGAAAATTGGCAATCCTGCTAATAGTGCCAATAGTGTTATGGTATATATTGATCGAAGCATCAGGCCTCCATTATATTCTAAAATATTAAAATTATAGTAATATGGTGTTAAAATTTTGTAAAGGATACTAAAAAAGGATTTATACAGGTAAAATTTTTATGAGGGCCGATAGCTATCGGTATTATAGGGTGTCAGGGTAATATGGGATCAATCTCATTTACTAAAAACCGTCTTTTAAAGCTCTATTGTTCAGTAAATCTGGATAGTTATCGGCAGTGCTTTAAGAATCAGCATAGGATATTCCCTGGTGTCAGAGCAAAAAAGGCTTGTAAAAACCGTTGTAAGACAACTAATTATTTTACAGAGGTCTTATTATATTTTTTTTCAAGGCATGGTGCGTTCAAGCGCAGCTTCTGAAATAGAGAGGAGGGATCGTGGAAGGGCAAAAGTATGGCCGTACGGCACTGGTTGCCTTTGTATCAAGCGTGATAACATTAATACTGGTTGTCATACATGAAACGGTCCGGTATTGCACCGGAAGCCCCATCATGGCCATAGATTGGGCGGCAAACGCCCTGATGGTGGCGACCTCATTTTACATCCGCAGTCATGTCGATGTTGAAGAGTACCGGTTGGCCGTGCTTGGATCTGTCCCTGGCGGAAGATCGCTGAATCCTCTGCGTTTCATTAACGGTATGCCAGCTGCAATGACCATTGGCTTTGGGGCGGCGATAACAATCCTCTACAATTTTATCGCCGGCATGATTCTCTACTTTATAATGCAGATATTGCTGATCTATACGTTCTCTGGCATTGTGCCTCTGGATTTGCGTGACTTTAATATCGGTGAATCAAGAGGTTATTATCGCACGGTCATCCTGATAGCTTTCCTTGTGCCAGTGGCTATCTTCTGCGAGGTGATTTATAACGGCCTTCAATCCCTTGTGGTGGTGCCCTATATGCTTGTGCTAAGCGCGATGGCAGTGATGACCTACGCCGCCCTGGCTGTGGCCGGTAGGCCTCTCCTGTTCAGGGTGGCTCCTGCCGCTGCGGCATCCTTCTTTATTGCGTCGGACATTCTTGTCGGCTATGTGGCGTTCAATAATCCCTTGGATAAATACTACGCCGCCATATCGATGACCTATATAATCGCAATGGTGCTGTTTAATATAACGATACTATTCTTGAAAAACAGGAATGGCGGTTATATCCTGTCATGATATTTACGGATAGAACAATGAACAGAACCGCCGCGGCGTTCCTCGCATTGCTGATCCTGATTTTATTGGCCGGTACGCATGTCGACTCACATGGGGGCCAATCCCGCCCAGGTCGTAACGGAGCAAAGGATTCCTCCGAGAAGTCCGATTTCGGGAATAAGAAATTGAACGACTTCGAGGAGGAGCGGTCATATAGGAAGGATAATGTTGCTATCACCGTGAAAAAGCTCTACGCAGAGGAGAAGCTCTACTGGAATTTCGAGATATCCGTCGAGAACGGGAATGACATAAAGAAAACCGTGGAAGGAGCTCTCTGTCTGTTTAACATGTATATTCAGCCGCGCGAATGCGGAGCCGAAGAGTGCAGCGTGCGGATGGCGGTCCAGCCAAAATCGATCCTTATCCAGAAACTGAGATGCAAGGGGAAAGTGGACATGAATTCCTGGACCTTCCTGATTTCCAGGGTCCATAATTACTAGCGTCCCGCGCCCGGCGCGGACCACGACGCGCGGGGCAAAGATATAACAATGTACGGAGGTATGGATAATGAAAAAGATTCTTTTCTGTTCATTCTCGGTAATCGCGGTATTGTTCTTTGTGTCAGTCATTGGCCTGTCCCAGGACCAGGACCAGGAAGTGGCACCGGCCAAGGGGAAGGGCGTCTGCAGGGCCGATGTCGACAAGTTCTGCAAGGGGATCAAGCCAGGCGGCGGCCGCATATGGGCCTGCCTGAAGAGCAACGAGGCCAATATCTCCCAGCCGTGCAAAGATCGGATGGGTCAGGCTCGGGAGAAGGGGAAGGATTTCCAGAAATCCTGCAATGACGATGCTAAAAAATTCTGCAAGGGCATACCCCGCGGCAAGGGAAGGATCGTGGCATGCCTGAAGAGCCATGAAGCCGAGCTGGCGGAGCCGTGCAAGGCGTTTTTTAAGAAAAACTGATTGTTGTCACTTCCATCTGAGTATTAAAGCCGTCAATCATGACGGCTTTCTTTCCACTTTTTTTTGTTTTATGCATTAAATATCACAAAAATAGTTATATTATTTGAAACATTAAGAATTTTTTTAATATCTTACTATATCATAAGAGGTGGAATAAATGATAAAGTATACGATTATTACACTATCATGTTTCATGTTTCTTTTAAATGTATATTCTTATGGGCGCCATGAGGGCCATAGAGAACCAGGGAAGAATCCACGGGAACACTTTGTTTCACTGGGTGATACCGGGCACAAAACAGTCATCGGTAAAGACCTTGTTGTCACCTATGATTTTGATAAAAAACCATCAATGGGAATGGTAATAGTCAAGATCCAGGTCTTTAATAAAAAAGGCGATAAAGTTACATCATTGAAGATTTCCGGTGATTCCGGCATGCCTTCCATGAAGGGAGCCCATGATTCAGGGGACCTATTATTCAAGCTCAACAAAAAAGGGGATTACCTGATGCCGGTCAATATCGTCATGCCCGGAGATTGGGCAATTAAGGTGAAGTTTATGAAGGATAATAAAGTCATTTTTTACGGAGTTATAAACTTCGATGTTTAGAGATGTCCTGATAGCGGCGTCGGCCATGGCGCTGTTAACCGTAACGCCACTGATGGCATCGAGCTCTCTCTTTTATCTCGAAGCACAGGGTATTGCGGGGTATTCCTCATCCGAAAAAAAGGAGATATTCTATTCCATTCACCAGCAGGACTCTATGCAGAAGCCGAGCGTCGGTTTTGACTATGTGCAAAAGTTTTCCGGCGACACCGGCGATATCGCCACCCTGGCGGTGCAGATGCGTGCGTCCTTTGACCGGACCCGCAGCATGGATGGCTACATTGAACCGCAGCTATACAACGCCTATTTGAAGTTCAAAACGCCGGTCTTCGACCTCTGGATAGGCCATGACAGGCCGGCCCTTGGGCTCTCATCGTATTTCGACAGTCACGGGCTTCTCCTGCCGACCCTGGCCATGGAGGGATTCGGCTTTGACCGGGACTGGGGTGGCGGCCTGTACCGGCAGTTCGATTTCGGCGATCTGAGCGTATCCGCCACCACGGGCTCCGGCATGCCGCCTTACTTTAAAGGGAGCTATCTAGCGTCGGCCCGTATTGGCGTGGGAATACTTTCACGCGATAATTATACCGTCGGGTTTTCCGGCGGGTACGGCCGCATCCTTGATACAATGGGTATCAACATTATCTCCCGCACCCTCCATGATTTTGGAATGGGCGGCATTGATTATGCCCAGCTCTGGAATAACCTGGAGTTCCGTCTCGACTGTTTGGCCGGGAAGAAGGATGGAAAATTTGCGGCTGCGGCCCTATTCAGGCTGGGAATCAATCTATTGGAGGAAGACAGGCTAAAGATTGAGGTTCAGCCTGTGTACTGGCGCATGGGCCATGAAAATAATTACCAGGCATTCGGAAGCATATCTTACATTATTACGGAGTATCTTACGGTAAGGACAATGTATGAATATGATTATCATGCTAATGATCATAAGGTCGTGGGGCAGTTATATTTTTACTGGAGGGTTTAACGCCGATAACTATCGGCTAAGTAACGATAACTATCAGCCAGGCACCGATAACAATTGGATAGATAAGCGATAACTATCCGTCCAAACGGGTGTATGGGCAAGGCGCCGATAACAATCGGGAAAAAATCCGATAACTATCTCAATATAGGAGTCTGGATCATGAAAAAAATAATCATTTTTTCCATAATGTTAATCTTATCCGCCCCGCGGCTCTATGCGGCTGTGGGATGCGATCTCAATGACCCTGACCGGGATGTCAAACGCCTTTTCCCCGGCTCCACAGGTTTTAAAACCCTTTACATCTCAATTGATCGGAGGGGCGGGAAGCCGATGCTGCAGCGCATCGAGAAGAGGCTGGGGGACACCTTCCATGGACTCTATGAGACCATCGACGTGCCCTATACACTTTATGAGATATACCGGGGCAAGGAAAAAATCGGCTATATCCATGGTGTGAACCAGAAGGGGCAGTATGGCGGGATCCAGGTATTCCTCTCCCTGGACCTGAAAGGTGTCATCAAGTCCCTTTATTTTCAGAAGCTGACAAACAAGGAGGCCGCGTCCCTGAGAAGTCCGGCTTTTTATAGTCAGTTTATCGGGCTTTCGCTGGATAGTTTCAATGGGTATGATGTAAAGGCAGGAAAAGCGTCTAAGGGCCCTGTGGCGGCCATTAAAAATCCGACGCTGGGGTCTGACCAGGATTTCCGGGCGACCCTGAGGGCGGTAAAGAAGAACTTAATTTTGATGGATGAATTCGTCTATGGAATAAGATAGTTATCGGTCGCACCGATAACTATCGGCCAAAGGAGGTCGATCATGATTCGCATCTGGCAGATAGCCTATAAGAACCTACTCCGGAAAAAGGTCCGGAGCATCCTCACCATAACCGGCATAGCCCTGTCGGCCTGGGTCCTGGTGAGCCTCCTCGGTTTCAACAAGGGCTATGAGAATGCCCTGAATAAAGATATCGATTCCATGGGGTACCAGGTGCTGGTGGCAGCCAAGGGATGCCCCTACGAGGCTGCGACATTGATGCTCAAGGGAGGCACCGGTCTCCGATACATGGATGAGGGGATCGCGAAGGATATTCTCAAATATACGGAGGTGAAAGACGTCACCCCCATGGTGATGCAGGCCGTTTTCGACCCGAACAAGGGTGAGAGCGGCGGCATCTCCGCGTACCTGGGGGTTGATCCGAAGACATTCCCGCAAATGAAGGGGTATTTCCAGTTCCAGCAGGGAAAATGGTTCACTGATCCCGGAGCGAATGAAGCGGTCATGGGCTACGAAGCGGCGGAGCTGGAGCAGCGTGAGGTGGGAGATAAAATTTTGATTCCCGAAAAGAACGTTGAGCTCACGGTGGTGGGCGTGCTGAAGCGCACCGGCACACAGGACGACGGCACGATCTTTGTGCCCATACGGACGGTCCAGCGCATATTCGGCGTCACCGGCAAGCTCACCGCCATCGGCGTGCAGGTGGACAAGAACGCGAAGATGGCCGATGTGGAGCAGAAGATGTATAACCTTCCGGACGTGCAGGTGGTGTCCCTGGCCCAGGTGAAGCAGACCATCATAAACCTTGTGTCCACGGCCCGTGTCATGGTCTTTTCGATAGCGGTGATCGCTGTCCTCATCGCCATGGTGGGAGTGGTCAATACCATCCTGATGTCAGTGTTCGAGCGTTTCCAGGAGATCGGTATTCTCAAAAGCATGGGCGCCCTGCCGGGAGACGTGTTCAGGCTGATATGGATCGAGACATTCATTCTCTGCCTGTTAGGCGGTATTGGCGGAAATGTCCTGGCCCTGGGCCTTGTCCGTATCACCGATATCCTCATACGGCGGCTCCTCCCCTATTCGCCGACGGGGTCCCTGGTCATGATCGACCTTACCCTGGCGGGCACCGCCATGGCGGCCATTATCGGTGTGGGCCTTCTCGCCGGTCTCTACCCGGCCTGGAAGGCGGCGCGGATACGGCCCATTGAATCCATCAGGAGCCAGGAGGCGTGACATGAATGATAATGACATAGCGATAAACGCACAGGATATCAGCAAGATATATCTCCGCGGCAGCGAGAAGATCACGGCCCTTGACGGGATATCCCTCCAGATCAAAAAAGGGGATTTTGTCGCCTTTGTGGGCCCGTCAGGATCTGGGAAGACCACCCTCTTGAATATACTCGGGTGCCTTGACAATCCCACGGCCGGGGCCCTCTCGATCGGCGGCACTGGCGTTTTCGGTGAAGGCCGGCGCCTCGGAGAGGGGGACCTCACCAGGATCAGGCGCAGCCATTTCGGCTACATATTCCAGAATTTTTATCTCCTTCCAACGCTCACGGTCCTGGAGAACGTCACCGTTCCATTTTCGTTTTACCGCAAGGAGAACGCCGTTAAGGACATACCGGCCCTGCTGGCTTCGCTGGGGATCGACCGGCGCATGCACCATCTGCCGGGACAGCTCTCAGGAGGCGAGATGCAGCGGGTGGCCATCGCGCGCGCCCTGGTGAACCGGCCCGAAATCCTCCTTGCCGACGAGCCGACGGGCAACCTCGACTCGAAGCGGAGCAGGGACATCGGCGAGGTGCTCGGGTCACTGAATCGCGATCAGGGAATTACCATCATCATGGTGACCCACAATGCCGAGCTGGCTGCCCTGGCGTTTCGTCAGGTGGAGTTGAGGGATGGCAGGATTTGAAGTAATCGATTTTGCTCCCTGAAAAGTTCTTGTAAATAAAGCGCCCCTGCCGCACTCCATGGTCAGGGAGAAGACCCATGAAAACGCAATTCGTAATAATCGCGATGGCCGTTGTTGTGATTGCCGTCGGACAGGGCTGCAAAAAAAAGGGGGAGGGAATGGAGGATTTTTCCGGCGCCCTGAACATGCAATATGAATCATACAAGATAATAAAAGACAACCGTGATAATCCAGTCAGGGCCGGTAAGCTTTTTACGGAATATTATAAAAAGAATCATGATGCACTGGCCGGAGCCTTCAGGCGATATTATAAACAGTACGGTGATGGATCAAATCTCACGAAGGAAGAAGCGGATTTCCTGGACGGAGAGATGCGGAAGGTGGATGCTCTCTTATCGGACAGGGATATCCGGAAGGTAATGGATGATCCGGCCTTTATCGAGGAGGCCCGGGAGGGCACTGCAATACTGAACGAGTCGAGGGAAGGAGCGAAATGAACCGGCGGTAAACCGGAATAGGATGCTTCCATGAAAAAATTCAGGTTCAAGAAAATCGACGCCTTTGCCAGGGGATTATCAGCGGGTAATCCGGCGGGGTGCGTGTACCTGGACCATGCCGGTGATATCACCGATGAAGAGATGCAGGGCATCGCCGCGCAGCTGAAAGGCTTTGTCAGCGAGGTGGTGTATGTGTTTCCTGACAATGATGGATTTCTTCTGCGTTATTTTTCATCGGAGCGTGAGGTCGATTTTTGCGGCCATGGGACAATCGCCGCGATGTATGATGTGATAAAAAGCGATGGCCGGCTCCTCGAAAAAAGTAATCTATCCATACGGGTGAAGGGAGAGATTCTCGATGTGGTCAATGATATCGGCGGCAGTGATTCGGTTTTCATAACGGCACCGCTTCCCTTATACAAGGACACGATGATCGGTGCTGATAATGCCGCGGCGGCACTGGAGATTGACACATCAACTATCGATGCCAAACAGTCGATTGCGGTCGTCAACGCGGGCCTGAATACGCTGATTATCCCGATCACAACCCTGGACGCTTGCCTTGCCATCAATCCGACACAAAAGGACCTGAAAGAATTTTGCCGTGACCTGGGAATCGACATTGTCCTCGTCTTTTCCGCGGAAACCTCCTCCGATGAGCATCATTACCGGACGCGGGTCTTCGCGCCGCGATACGGCTATCTCGAGGACCCTGCCACCGGTTCCGGGAATTCAGCCTTTGCCTGCTATCTGCTCCATCGGGGAGCATGGGATGGCCGGGAGCTGGTCATCGAGCAGAACAATGACCGGTGCAATCCGAATATCATTCGTGTTCGCACTATCAAGAAGGATGGGACGCGTCGCGTTCAGTTCGGCGGCGGCGCTGTCGTCAGGATAGAAGGGGATTATATTCTCCCGTAGCGTTTATTATCCAACAGTTTCCTGAAAAACTCCCTTCTTGGAGTTTTTGCCGACGCTTTTTAGCACATCCTGCGCTCCGTCGGCATTCGGACATCCTGTCCAGCACATGTCGGTTTTACGAAGTGAATTCGTAAAACCTCACATTTTTCTCGGCTAATGCCTCGAAAAATGGCGATACATCCATGTATCGTTTAGCAGTTTGCTGTTTTTCAGCAAACTGCTAATAACATGATACTAATTGAATTTCTGTAAGATCCAACTGTCATAAAATCTACTTGATTTTTTTCTATTTAATAGAACAAACTTGAGTGATAGTTGATCTGATATCTGTTGTAGCCGAATCAGAAAAATAAAACCTGCGAGAATACCATGAAAAAAATATGCATTCTCATCATGATCTCGTTGATCATTCCGATCATTATATTATCAACCGCTGCCGCCGGGGAGCAAAAAGTGCCACAGGTTGCAGGAATCGTAGCCGGGAACAATGAGTTTGCCTTTGATATCTACCGGAAGATCGCTCTTCCCGGGAAAAACCTTTTTATATCACCCCTCAGCATGGTAACGGCTTTATCCATGGTCTATGCGGGGTCGCGGGGAGCCACCAAGCTGGAAATCGAAAAGGTCTTCCATTTCAAGGTGACTGACGAAGACATGGTGCGGGACTGGAGCCTGCTGATGGATGATATGAAGGGCCGGGCAAAGAGCGGGAAGTATCGACTTGATTCGGCAAACCGCATATGGGTCGGCAAGAACATTTCACTTGAGAATTCCTTTGCCGCGACCATGAAAAAGTATTATGATGCCGGATTGAAACAGTTGGATTTTGCCGGGGACCCCGAAGGATCGCGCGCCGCCATCAACAAGTGGGTAGCTAAAAATACCAGTGACAAGATCACCGGTCTTGTGCCTGAGGGAGCGGTCTCGAAAGCGACAACCATGATGCTGACCAATGCCGTGTATTTTCTGGGCAGCTGGGAGCAGCCCTTCGATGAAAAAGCCACCGCCAGGGCCGATTTTTTTATCACACCGGCGAAGAAGACGGAAGTCAGCATGATGAAGAAATTCGGGCATTTCAAATATTTTGAAAACAATGAGATTCAGGCTATATCCTTACCCTATAAAACACAGGGCAATAAAGAAGAGGCCCTGTCTATGATTGTTCTCCTGCCGAAGGGCAGGACCGGCATCGCGGGCCTTGAGAAGAAGCTGACTGTTGATAACTGGAAGAGATGGAATGCCGGCCTGGCAGTGAATGAAGTCCATGTGTATCTGCCGCGTTTTGAGGTGACTTCCTTCGCAAGCCTTGCCGAATCCCTCCGGCAGCTGGGAATGAAAACCGCTTTCTCGCCGCAGGGGGATTTTTCCGGCATAGCCCCATCCCTGGCTATCAACGATGCCTTTCACAAGGCCTATGTCAAGGTGAATGAGAAGGGGACCGAGGCAGCGGCGGCCACGGCCATCATCATGGTCAAGGCAAACGGCGGGAAGAAGTATACATTCCAGGCCGATCACCCCTTCCTGTTCGCCATCTGCGATAACAAGACCGGGGCCATTCTGTTTATCGGCCGTGTTATGGACCCGGCACAATAGCAGTGTGCAATGGATCAGATCCTGAAATATCAGCGGGAGTTCATCCAGAGGATCATTGACCGGTGCGGACCGCGTCTTCCCGGCTCAGAGGAAGAGAATCGCGCCTCCGGTATCATCGCCGACGAGTTCATGTCTGTGACCGGCAATGCTGTTGTGGAGGAATTCAGTTACGCGGCAAAGGCGTGCATCGGGGCGATCCCTGCCATTGGAGCGGGCCTCATGATAGCCGGACTCTTTTTCTTCTGGCTTCCCCTGGTAACGCTGATCCTGACTGCGGCGCTTCTCATCTTTGCCGTCCCGCAGATAATCCTCTACCGGGAATGGTTTGATCGTTTTTCCCCGAAATCAACATCACACAATGTGTACAGCATCATAGATCCGCCGGGCGGCGCGAAGTACGTGCGGGCGACACTGGTTCTTTCGGCGCACATCGACTCATCATGGCATTGCCCGCCCTTTGCAGAAAAGAGCCACCTCGCGCGGTACAAGCTCAACTTCGGCGTCATATCAGCTATACTGCTTCTGCTGTTATCGGCGGCACGATTGGGCGGCGCTGAATTTTTGGGCCTGCTGCCCTGGCCGATGTGGTGGACCATGGTGATTGTACCGTTCCTCTTTCCGGGATTCTTTTTCTTATTCCGTTATCTGGTCTATGATAAGTCAGTGGCTTCGCCCGGCGCAATGGATGATCTATCGGGAATTGCGGTGAACCTGGGCCTGGCCAAGATATACCGCGCCCAGCGGAAAAAGAGACCGAGGAACATTCGAATACTCCTTGTCGCCTTCGGAGCGGAGGAAGCCGGTCTCAAAGGTTCGCGGGCTTTTATCAGGCGGCACCGGGACGATCTTCTTGCCGGAGACGTATGGGTCCTCAACGTGGATGGCGTTGCGGATAAGGATGAATTTCTGTGTATTGAAGGCGAGGCGTGGCAGATGGTCTGGTATGACCGGGAATATGTTGAGATGGTGGAGAGTATCATGAAGGGGATGGGACTCAGCTATAACCGGTGGATCATGGATGCGGGCGGAACCGACGGCGCTGAATTCGTCAAAGCCGGAATAGGCCAGGCTATCACGGTCGTAGCCCAGGATAGGACGCCCCGTTTCAACTATCATACCCGTTTTGATACGCTGGAACACCTCGATCCGGAAGCGATGAGGCTAATGAACGATCTTTGTATGAATATTGTTGAAACAATTGATATAAAAGTCGCGGGAAAATCCTGATAATACTGTATCGAATTATTTAGAATTATTTTTTGTTCTATTTGATTAATTAGATATGAAGGCATTGTATGAAAAAGTATGCCATGACCGTTTCGCCGTTTTCTATTATAGCCTGCGGACTTTTGATCTCCCCGGTTTGGAATAGTGAACTAGTAGTTCTGTTTATCATTAATGGCATCTGGCTGGTTCTGGAGCTTATAATCGCAAAGCGGCAGGTGTTTCAGGATCAGGTGCCCCGTCAATGGTGGATCATGGCGAGCAGGGTGTTGTGGCTTTGCAGCGTGGTCCTTATTTTCGCTGATTTACGGTGGGAGCTGGTTCCGCTGAGAACACCGAGACCGATTGTTATCGGTACTTTGTATTTTCTTGCCGCGGGGCTGATCATACGTTTGGTTGCCTATATTCAACTGGGGCGGTTTTTCACCTATGATATCCGCGTCGGCGAAGGTCATAAACTCATAACCACGGGGATATATTCTATTATCCGTCATCCGGCATATCTGGCCGTATGCATCCTGGGAAGCCTTCCAGGTCTTGCAGCAGGAAGCGTGATCGCTTGCATACTCATGACCGTCTTCACGATCCCGCAAACCCTTTACAGGCTCAATTCCGAGGAAAAGATGCTTTCGAATATATACCAAGAAGTGTTTGATAAGTATCGCGAAAAAAGCTGGCGTCTTCTCCCGTTTATATATTGAGATCTTGAAAAATAAAGTTTAAAAGCCGGCATCAAGAATTCATGTGACTATAACTTGAGCTTCTTAATGAAGTTGACTGGGAATCCCCATATGAATTTCCATGAAATGATATTGTCGACAACTTCTCTAATGACTGTATAATTTTTATATCGATAGTTATCGCTAATACTGTTTTTCAATACCTCGTCTAAAAATTTTTCCACTGCATAGGCAAGAATAAGAGAAACCGACATCTTGAGGAGTTTCCTGAGATCCAAAAAATATTCATAATCGTCCATCCTCAGGCGCACATGAAAAGTGTGCCATTCTTTCGTATTTCTCTTTTCCTGGTAACGGACCATCTTCCCCATATGAGCCTCGAGGGAAACATCATCCATGGTCTTTTTAATAAGAAAGATGATCATATCTGTACGCGAAATGCCTTTCAAATGCGCAGCTTGTGAAATTCTTGATAAAATATCAACATCGACATTTAGTGTGGTTTCCATATTTCCCTCCCCTGTCGAGTATTATAAAGAGCGCATCCACAAACCCGGGATGCGCTTTAAAGGGTATACGAATAGAAAATATGGATTTAAAAAATTATTTCAGGGCAATGATGCGGTTCCCGCCCTTTTCACGGGCGCGATACATGGTGTCACGGGCGCACTGAGTAAGGCCGGGAGCGTCCGAGCCGTGGGCCGGGCGAAGAGAGATGCCGATGCTTACGGTGATCTTTAGATCGGGCACGCCGGTTACCTGCTCCAGGTCGATGCCGTGCAGAACGACCCCCAGGTCACGGGCAACGGCGATCGCTTCCTCCCTGCTGGTGTTCTGCAGCACCACGGCAAACTCGTCGCCGTGGAAGCGTGTCGCTATATCCGAGTCACGCAGCACAGACTGGATGAAGATGGACATGAGAATGAGGATCTTGTCTCCCGCTTCGTGGCCGAAACGATCGTTAATATCCTTGAAGTTGTCCGGCTTGATGATCAACAGCGCCAGGGGAGCGTCACTGCAGGTTTTAAGCTCGTCAAACTCCTCAAGAAGATAATTCCTGTTGTAGAGACCGGTAAGCTTATCAACGAGCATCTGCTTTTTAATGGCGCGGACCCAGGGGGTTTTTTCGTTTATGAGCCGTTGCGTATTTCTGATTCGCTGGGTGATAACGCTCAGGAGCTTATAGGTCATCCGTGCCGACATCTTCGGATATTTCTGCAGAAATATGGGAAAGGTGATGCCCTCCCGCGGGAAGACCAGCAGCACGGAATCCCGTATGGCAATGGCCGTGGCCACCCGGGGTGTATTGGCGATGAGATCCCATTCCCCAAAAGATTCGCCGGTGATGAACTGCGCGATATCGACATCGTCGTCATCCCGGTGGCGGGTGATGAGCACTTCGCCATCCTTGATGATAAAGAGTTCATTGCCCGGCGAATTTTCGGAAAATATCAGCGAGCCCTTGCGGTAGCTGACCAGCTGGCTGTTATATGCGACAATTTCAAGCTCGTGGGCTCCCAGGGTGGAGAATATTTCCATCTTGCGGAGGAGATTGATTTTTTCGTTTACGGCTGTGTCTTTCATTGATAAATACCTTGACGACGGTTATTTCCCTTTCCGTGTTAACCGTCCCCAAAAGCCGGGATAGGTTTTTCTCGATATAAAACCAGGCCGGTAAGCACGGACCTCTTCAATGGTGATGAAGGCTCCCGGCTCCAGGATATTGACAATTTCCAGATAGCGGGCCATGGTTTTTTTGGGTACCAGGGAGTAGAGGATATAAACAGGTCCTTTCAAGCCCAGGCCTTCGCTTATGGTGACCCCGAAGCCCTCGTCGCGCAGCATGAGGGGCAGGGCCGATACCTCCTTGGTCGTTATGACCCGTATCGATTTATATCCGAAGGGAAGCCGTGTCTCCAGGAGCATGCCGACGTAGTTTCCCGTGGCGAAACCGGCCGCATAGACGAGGTAACTGTACACGCTTTCCAGGTGCGCCAGGGCCTTGCTGATGGCCGTTATCCAGATGAGCACTTCAACAAAACCGAATATCGGAGCGATATACCGGTATCCCCTGGAAATAAGGACGATCCTGACGGTCCCGATGGAGACATCTATAATACGGGCGAAAAATATGTAGAGCATCGTCAATAGTTCGGGCTGTGTCATTTTTATTCCCGTATGTCCGGACGGTTTTTTGTAAAAAGCTCTGCACCCCACCCCAGAGGTTCCAGAATATCGCTCATAATGTATGTAATAGCAACGACGGTTGTCAAAATAATTTTTTAAATATGGAATTTTTTCAATTGATATTACATGGGGTTGTGCCTAAGATATGATGAACACATACTCTACCATGATGCATTGGCCCTGTGCTCCCCTCCGTGGCCCTTGCCGCGGTAAACGAAATGGTATCATATAAAAACAGATTTCCCTTTAAAATAGGAACCACATCGTTTATCCTTCCCGTAAAAGACGAGAGCGTGGTGGCCAACGTGGTGTACCTCAAGGACAGCTTTGACCTTGTGCAGCTTCTTTTCTTCGGCAAGGAGTATCTTGACGAGGTGATGTCGCCCCGCATCATCAAGGAATTGAAGGCGATCAAGGATGAGAGCGGTCTCCGTTTCACGGTGCACCTGCCTTCTGACCTGGAGTTGCTCAGGCCGTCCGCCGCTCATATGGAAGAATCCCTCTCTATCATTGAGAAGATCATGATGGAGACGGAGATTCTCGATGTCGACGGCTATGTGCTCCATGTGGACAAGCTGGTGAGGGGCTCGCCCGGCGTAGAGCTCGACAGGGAGCATTTCAATCTTTTTCACAAGGCTCTTGACGCGATTTCCGCCAGGCTGGGCAACTCGGCGAGCAACATACTGATCGAAAATACATCCTACGATTTGACTTTTTTCAGCAGCCTGATCATGAGGAGCAAATGTTCTGTCTGCATGGACGCGGGTCACGTATCGCTGTACAACCATGACTATGGCCGGTTCATTGAAGTGTTTCACCGGAAGATACGGCAGGTCCACCTCCATGGCGTAAGTAACGGGAGAGACCACCAGGCGCTGACCGGCCTCGATGCTGTCGCGGCCGGCCTGTTCGGCCATTTCCTGAAAGAATTTACCGGATCGGTGATCATCGAGGTTTACAATCTGAAAGATCTGGTTAAATCAGGGGAATACATAGAGCGATTTTGCAAATAAGCGAATCATCATAGAGAATGTCCGTTCAGGCTAATCCTCCAATATTGTTACCCAATTTTTTTATTTTTTTATGGACATTAGCAACTCCATTTGTTAGGTATGCCCCATACATTATCAACTTATACATAATCAAAGCATTATGGGGGTTTACAATGAAGAAGTTAGTTGTATTGATAGTTGCAGCCTTGTTTGCGGCAGGCCTTGTATTTACGCCGACCGCTTCACACGCTGTAGAAGCCAAGCTTGGCGTTTCCATGATGGGTGACTGGTGGCAACCGGCTTTTCTGAACTTTGAGAGGGAAGATGCGGCAAAGCTTTTCAGTAATAATCTGAAACACGATTCTAAGGGTTCATTCATGTTGGGCCCCATGTTCTGGGTGCAGCTCACCGGCAGCTGGAGCCTTAACGGACAGGTTCTCTTCGGTCTCAGCAGAAATGAGTTCAAGTATACGACCGCTGCCACTGATTTGCATCTTGCCCGGGGAATTCCGCTTGGCGGCTGGCCTGGCAGTATCGTAGGCGCTTATTTTGACGTGGGAGATTCAAAATGCCGCAGGTATGACGCGGACCTGGGGGTCGAATATGCCTTCCATAAATACCTGAATCTGCTTATCGGTGTGCGCTTTAACTATGCTGATGGCGAGGGTGATTCATTCCGCCTTGGGTTTTTACCGATGTTTTTTGATATGAAAAAGGAAGAATACAGCGCCTGGTATTTCGGGCCTTCCATCGGCATTGGCTTCCATTATGAATTCGTCAAAGGCCTTACCTTCAGCACCGGCGTATCGGCCCTGGTTCAGTTCGGCGAATACAATAATGAAAAGAAATATTTCTGGTCATTACTCATGATGCTGCCCTATGAATATAAAGTCGGCTATTTCTGCATCGGCCTTGACATGAACATGAAGCTGGCCTATTTGATAGAGCCGGCGCACCTCGAAGTCTTTGTCGGCGGCCGGTATGTCATGCTGCCTCATTTTGCCGCCGGGGATGACAGCTCCGGATTTGATCTTACGTATAAGAATGGGTGGATCGATACCGAGATCGAGCACTGGGGAGGCATCACCTTCGGAGTCGCATATAAATTCTAACAGAATCGTAATCGTATCGTAATCAAATACTGAAACCGCCGCGGAAGCGGCGGTTTTTTATCTTCATGCAGGCATTGGCACGGGGAGAGGAACTCGTATGAGAAATGGTATACTGATTGTTATTGCGGCATTGGGTATCACTGTCCATGCGGCACTGCCCGCTTATCCGCAGCATAAATATCATAAGGCCGTCATATCTGTAAAAAAGCCGACAATGCCCAAGGACGTGGAAGTGAAGCTGGGCATCAATATGGCCTACGACTGGTGGCATCCTGGCTATATGAAGCTTGAGAACGGCATGACCGGCAATCTTGTGTCGAAGGATCTGAGAATGCACCATGGGGGCTCATTCATGATGGGGCCCATGTTATGGATCAAGGCGGGAAGTAACTGGAACGTCGGGCTTTCGGCGCTTTTCGGCCTCGCAAAGGATAAGTTCAAGTATACCACCCTGGGGATGGATAATAATTTCCTGTATCTGACCATCCCGCAGATCATGACCAGCGCTTTTATAGAAGACGGGAAAATGAGCTCCCGGAGATACCAGGCTGATCTGACTGTAGAATACTTTTTCCATAAGTATTTTAACCTCCTTTTTGGAGTGAAGTTCAAGTATAATGACGGGGAAGGGAAATCGATGAGGTTGATGGCCTTCCCGACTCTGCTCACGATGGCGAAATCGGACCTGGAGTATAATGCCTGGTACGTAGGCCCTTCGCTGGGAATCGGTTTTTACTACGAAGTCAAGGGCTTTTCCATTAAGGCCGCCATAGCCGCCCTGATCCAGGGAGGCACCTACTATTCCAAGAAAAAATTCCTGTGCCCCCGAAACCCGTTGTTTCTTTTCTACTATATTCCTGACGAGTTTGCCGTTGCCTACCTGGCCATGGGCGGCACGGCTGACCTGAAATTAGCCTATTTCGTGGAAAAGATCCGCGTTGAATTCTGGGTGGGAGGATACTACGCCATACTGCCCCATATCAACCTCTACGATGTCGGGTCCGCCTACAACGGCGGGTACCAGAAAGGATGGCTTACCGGCGAGTATGAGCAGTACTACGGCGTCAATTTCGGGGCTGCGTACAAGTTTTAAGATGCATAATAATTATCACATGCCCTCACCCGCCCCTCCGGGGCCGCCCTCTCCCATGAAATTCGGGAAAAAGGAGAGGGCTCCGCTATAAGACGTTTAACCTGTTTCCCCCCTCTCCTTTTTTCAAATTTAAATGGGAGAGGGGGCAGGGGGTGAGGGATTTCGCAGTTGCTCTATCCAATCCCCTTGTGATATTCCTGCAGCGACTTCACCTCGCTCTTGCCCTGCCTGATGGCCTGTATGCCCTTGACCGTCGCCGTGGCCGCGGCCATGGTGGTCAGATAGGGAAGCTTGTAATGCACCGCGGCCTTGCGGATGTACGAGTCGTCATATTCGCTCTGCCGTCCGCTCGGGGTATTGACGATGAGATGTATCTCGTTGTTCTTGATCCGGTCGATGATATGGGGTCTCCCCTGGTATATCTTGAATACCGATTCGGTCTGGACGCCGTTTTCCGAGAAATAGCGGCTGCAGCCTTCGGTGGCAATGACTTTGAACCCGAGCTGCTGGAATTGCTTCACGGCTTCCAGGGCCTGGTCCCGGTCGTTTTTATTCACGGTGATTAGAACGGTCCCGTTAACGGGCAGCTTCATGTTGGCAGCTTCCTCCGCCTTGGAGAACGCCAATCCGAAGGAGTCCGCCATGCCCAGCACTTCGCCGGTTGAGCGCATTTCCGGCCCCAGGACCGGGTCCACTTCCGGGAACATGTTGAAGGGGAAGACCGCCTCTTTAACGCCGAAGTGCTTCACCTCTTTCCGCTGAACCTTCAGATCCTTGAGCTTCTTGCCGAGCATGACCTGGGTGGCGATGCGGGCCATCGATATGTTGCATACCTTCGACACCAGCGGCACGGTCCGGGACGCCCGAGGATTGGCCTCGAGGATGTAGACCGTGTCGTTCGCTATGGCGTATTGTATGTTCATGAGGCCTACGACCTTGAGCTCCAGGGCGATCTTCTTCGTGTACTCCTCTATGATGGCGATATGCTTTTTCTGGATGGTCACCGGCGGTATCACGCAGGCGGAGTCGCCGGAATGGATGCCGGCCAGCTCGATATGCTCCATCACCGACGGGACGACGACTTCCGCTCCGTCGCTGATGGCGTCAGCCTCGCACTCGATGGCGTTCTCGAGGAACTTGTCGATGAGGATGGGCCGTTCCGGCGACACGTCGACCGCTGCGGCCATGTACTGCGTGAGCATATCCTCATAATAGACGACCTGCATGGCCCTGCCGCCCAGGACGTAGCTGGGCCGCACCATGAGGGGATACCCTATCCTGCTGGCTATGGCTAGGGCCTCCCCGAGGTTGCTGGCCATGCCCGATTCGGGCTGCGGGATGTCGAGTTTCTTCATCACCTGCCGGAACCGGTCGCGGTCCTCGGCGAGGTCGATCGATTCCGGCGAGGTGCCGATGATCGGCACACCCGCTTTCATGAGCTGGTTGGCCAGGTTGAGGGGCGTCTGGCCGCCGAACTGGACGATGACGCCTTCCGGTTTTTCCTTGCCGTAAATCGATAGCACGTCCTCAGCCGTCAGCGGCTCGAAGTAGAGCTTGTCGGAGGTGTCGTAGTCGGTGGACACGGTTTCGGGATTGCAGTTGATCATGATCGATTCGAACCCCTCGTCGCGGATGGCGAAGGCCGCGTGGACGCAGCAGTAATCGAACTCAATCCCCTGGCCGATGCGGTTGGGACCGCCCCCGAGGACCATGATCTTTCTTCTTGATGACACCGGCACCGTGTCCGTGCCGTTGTAGGTCGAATAATAGTAGGCGCGGTTCTCGACGCCGCTTACGGGCACGGCGTCCCAGCGCTCGACCACGCCCATGGCGGTGCGCTGGCCGCGGATATCGTCCTCTTTCATGTCGAGGATTTTCGCCAGGTATTTATCGGAGAAGCCGTCTTCCTTGGCCTTTTTCAGCAGCGCGTCGGGCAGCTTGTTCCCCTTGTGCTTCAGCATCTCCTCTTCCAGTTCAACGAGCTCCTTCATCTGCTCTATGAAATATGCCTTGATGTTGGTCCGGGCGTTCAGCTGGGCGATATCGGCGCCCTTGCGCAGCGCCTCGTACATGATGAACTGGCGCTCGCTCGTAGCCGTGGAAACAAGGCGCATCAGCTCGTCGAGGGGAAGTGAATTGTAGTTCTTGGCGAACCCGAGGCCGTGGCGGCCCGTTTCCATGGAGCGGATCGCTTTCTGGAACGCCTCCTTGTAGTTCTTGCCGATGCTCATTGCCTCGCCGACGGCCCGCATCTGCGTGCCGAGCTCGTCCTTCACTCCCTCGAATTTCTCGAAGCCCCACCGCGCGAATTTCACGACAATGTAATCGCCGGAGGGCGTGTATTTTTCCAGGGTCCCGTCGCGCCAGTAGGGGATCTCGTCGAGGGTAAGGCCTCCGGCGAGCATCGAGGAGACCATGGCGATGGGGAAACCCGTCGCCTTGGACGCCAGTGCCGACGAGCGCGACGTGCGCGGGTTGATCTCGATGACCACCACGCGGCCGGTCTTCGGGTCGTGGGCGAACTGGATGTTGGTGCCCCCGATGACCTGGATGGCCTCGACGATGGAGTATGAATATTTCTGCAGCTTCTGCTGCAGCTCCGGGCTGATGGTAAGCATGGGGGCGGTGCAATAGGAGTCACCGGTGTGTACGCCCATGGCGTCCACGTTCTCGATGAAGCAGACGGTGATCATCTGGTTCTTGGCGTCCCGCACCACTTCGAGCTCCAGCTCCTCCCAGCCCAGCACCGATTCCTCCACCAGTATCTGGTGTACGATGCTGGCCGCCAGTCCCCGCGCGGCCACGGTGCGCAGCTCCTCAATGTTATAGACCATGCCGCCGCCGGTGCCTCCCATGGTGTAGGCAGGCCGTATCACCACAGGGTACCCGAGGTCCTCCGCGATTTTCTCGGCTTCCTCGATGGAAAACGCGGGATTGCTCCGGGGCATCTCGATGCCCAGGCGGTTCATGGTCTCCTTGAAGGCGATGCGGTCTTCGCCGCGCTCTATGGCGTCCGCTTCAACGCCGATGATCCGTACGCCGTATTTATCGAGGATCCCCTTTTTATGCAGCTCCGAGGATAGGTTCAGGCCGGTCTGTCCGCCCAGGTTTGGGAGGAGAGCGTCGGGCCGCTCCTTTTCTATGATCTTGGTGATGGTCTCGGCATTGAGGGGCTCGATATAGGTCACATCCGCCATGCCCGGATCGGTCATGATGGTGGCCGGATTGGAGTTCACCAGGATAACCTTGTAGCCCAGCTTTCTCAGGGCCTTGCAGGCTTGGGTGCCGGAATAGTCGAATTCGCAGGCCTGGCCGATGATGATGGGGCCGGATCCGATGATGAGTACTTTGTGGATATCGTCGCGTTTTGGCATAGAGTGACCTCGTAGAGAAATTAGGGATGAATTGCGCTCTGATACACCTCTCCGGATGGAGAGGGTTGCTAGCATCTCGCTCCGGCGGCAGCCGGTCGGGATGTCCCATGAACCTGAGGCCGGATAAGCCTGACCATGGGATTTGATGTGTTCCTTAGTAACACTAAAAAAAGGGGCGGATTATGTCAAGTATGGATTAATAGTGACGGTAATTAATTTTAGGATGAAATTAGAAAACACCCGATCCGGTGATCCGGCGCTCTTATCGAACCTTGACAAGATAGGTGAAGGCCCATGAATAGTCTTTGGGCCTGTCAGCGGGGCTTATCCAGCCAATAAGATGATAGTCTCCGGGATTTTCAAAAACAGCATGAATGAGTATATCCCCGTGGTCCCGTACGGCATCGGGCCGGGAAACGATAGTTCCCATTTTATCCCGTATATTGACGGTGATAATCAATCCGGCCGGAGCGGAAAAGCGAAGATCCAATTCATGGGAACATGTTATAACACTGGATCGGTTCCCGTCCAGCTGACGAAGGCCATACTGAAAATACCCGTGGCGGTAAAAAGGGAGACTCTCGAAAGCCTTCTTTGAAATCTTACCCGAAAGGAGCTGCCACCGCCGCAGTTCCGGAAGATTAGTATAGATAAACTCGGCCGGCGGGGTAAGGAAATAATGCTCCCGGTATTCCCTGAAATATTTTCCTTTATTGAAGTGCCCTGCGCCGTAGGTGCTGTCCAGAAGATACCATTTGCCATCTAACAGGACAGCGTTCCAGGCATGGTCATTGACCACCCTGTCCCCGGGGCTATAGGCCGATCCCCTGGTGTAGCCGGTGATCTCTATTGCTCTGACCCCCATGCGCCGGGCCGCTTCGACAAACAGCTCGGAATAGCCCTGGCAGACGCCTTTCCTGTCGCGCAGGGTCTCCCGGGCGGAGTAGTTTTTCTTATCGATGTCATAGGTGATATGGGCGGTTATCCAACGCCATAGTGCTCTGACCCTCCCCAGGTCGTCGCTGGCAGCCCCGGTAAGATACGCCGCCAGGGTGTCAATGGATTCTCCGGCTGAACCCGGAGCCTCCAGGGCAAACCGGTCAATATCCCTGAATCGGGCCGGGTCAAAGCGCTGGTTTCCAGCGAGGGTGTCTATATTCCGGATAATCTGGTGCTGTTGCGACATCAGGCACGCGGTGAACTGGACGGATAAAGCGATAACAATAGGGATAAACAACAAGCCTTTCATGGCCCTGGATAATCTTACAAAAATAAGTGATTGTCAAGAAAAATGGGGATAGGGTCAGAGCAAATTTGTCTTGCAAGTGATTTTTAACGATAGTTATCGGTAGTAATACCTATAATAATCTCATAAGAACGATAACTATCCATATAAAAAACTCATTATGAGAAGAAAGAAGATCCCGCAAGGCGAAAAAAATCCCCGCTGTGGCGGGGATATAATGAATAGACGCGTATAAATCATGACTGGTTTTCGGCATCAGGGGAGGTTGGATACAAACCAATCCTATTCTGACCGCAACCAAAATAATCTATAGAAAAACCGGGCGATCGTCAAATTTTCCGGTGATTTTTTTGAATTTTTTATGGAAAAACGTGGGCGGGTATTTGTTTAATATTACAGAATCAATCCATAAAATAGCCGTGAAATGGAAGTGGAAAATGCTATGTTCTCTTTTTCGCGAGGCGATCCCTGTCCTTGAGAAGGATATCGCGGTGGCCGTATTCCTGCCTGGCTATCTCTTCGATATTCTGCGCGATCATAAGGTTGTAATCGGCCATTTTTTTCAGAAGCCGTGCCATGCTCTCGTACAATTTGCCGAGGGATTCCTCGGAATTCGCCAGCATTTCGAGAGCCTTGACCGCGTCTTTTTCCTCTGAAATCTTCTTGAACACGGTATTGAGAAGATTATTCTGAAAGTCTGAGATAATGGCTTCGTTCATGACCGGCTTAGGAAATTTTTCTTTTATTTCTTCAATGATCTTCGCGTGTTCAAAGGAGTGGACCTCCATGAATTCAAGGACGTCCCGGGCTCCTTCAAGGCGGGCCAGGTTCTTTATTTTCTGATAGTAGGTCGCCAGGGTATTTTCAAGGAAGATGATAAAGTTGATGTATTCATTGGTCATGGCGGCGCCTCGCGTATCATGGAATGGAGCGGATCATGCCCGTAATCTTCGGGCGTTTATAATATATACAAACAACGATAATGCGTCAACGGCATTAATGCGCCGCGCGCCGGAATGATAGTCCGCCGGTCTATTCCCGGCGGGCTTTTTTGCAGATATACACCGCCATGAAGTTTTCCCCGTACCGGGCGTCCTCGATGTCAAATCCCGCCCGATAAAGCATCTCTTCCATGATCCAGTCGAAGGTCGAATACTCGTTCTTGATGTGATTCGAGAATTTCGTCGTCATGTCGTCACCGGAAGTTTTCTTGAAATTGTCGAGGACATGGCTCACGGATGCCTCGTATTTTTCGAGCTTAAGAGAAAACACGACATCACGGAGATAAAGCCTTCCGCCGGGTTTCAGGAGGGAGTTCATCTTCATCAGGGCTATCTGCTTCCAGAAATCGGGAAGATGGTGCAGGGTCAGCTGGGTGACCACGGCGTCAAGGTGCTCTCCCTCATGGAGGTAATTCAGGAAACCGGCATTGACGAAGCGGATGTTGCCCCGGCCCCGGGAAAGGGCCTTTTTCTCCGCGTAGGCCAGCATGATGGGCGATATGTCCACGGCATAGACCTGGCGGCATTGTTCCGATACGGCGGCGGCGAATTCACCGGTGCCGGAGCCGAACTCGATGACGGCCGCGTCCGCCGAAAGATCGAGGGATGAGATGATCTCACGGATTTCCGATTGTATGTCGCGGATGGTTGCCATGCGACGGTCATAGTTCTCGACTTCGGCCTCGCTATTGTAATCGGTGCCCACGTGCTTCATCTCTTCATACTGCCATGGGTGTGTGGATGTCATCATGATGCTCCTTGTGCCGTCGGTTCAATAAGCCTATAGTATTGAAATGAGCAATCTCTATATGATAACCGCCGCGATGAGCGGCGGTCGGTGGCCTCGGGGAGTTATTTGGAGGAGCTTCCTGATGATGAGCTGGAGCTGGTGCTTGAGCTTGTACTGGAGCTCGAGCTTGAAGTTGATGTCGTGGTCGTGCCGGAGGTGCTCGACGATTTGTCGTCGCTTACCTTATATTGAAATGCCAGGGTATTAGAGCAGTAGGTTGTGGTGCTGCTCGTGGTGCACGTCGGAAGGATCGAATATCCCTTTTCATCCAGCTTGTTGTCCTTGTAGGCCAGGATCATCAGTGAATCGGAACTGTCTGCCCGGGTCAGTGTAATGGTCGCGGTTTTGATTTTTCCGGCGGGGATGACCATGGTTCCCGACAGATTGCTCAAGGCAATGGGCGTATCGTCGTCCAGTATCACGGTGGCGCTGAAAATATGAGTGGACGTTGTGCTTCCCGTACAGATGAGAAAAAGATTGATTTTATAATCGGATGTATCCTTGAAAGTGTCGCATGATAGGAATAACGTCACGATCGTAAGGGCGATGGTGATTGATGTTTTTGGAAAATATTTCACTATGTTCATATTGTTGCCCTATCACCGATTATCTATGCTTAGAATAACAATCCGCCGGTTTTTTTCAACTATAAATTGTGATTTCCTGGATTTAATAATGTTACCACGGACCATGAAGATATCATCGGGAAGATCTGTTGCTGTTACCATGACCTTTAATACGCTGCAACTCCATGGTCCTGCCCTATAGGCCTTGGCGGTGATTATTCCTTGCCCCTGGGCTCCGCTTCTCTGGTGCGTTTTGATACTATGATATCGGCGATGAACGACGCGGCCAAGGCCACAGTCATGACGACGCAGACGCCGATCATGACGCTGCGACTGATATGGATTCTTTCGTAGAATTTCCCAACCAGAAAACTGAATGAAAGGAAGCACAATGTGAAGACAAGAGTCATGATGAGCTTTGTTTTTTCGAACATAAATGTACCTCGTGGTCTGTATTACTCCGGATTATCTGTTTGCGCGTATCCGCGCTGCCTTCGGTGCCGCGCCGCATTTCTTTATATTGTTGCAGCATGTTTATCCTATGGATATTTTTTTGTCAATACAGTTGTTGAATTATGGGCCGGTCAGTACCGCTCATCCTCCCTGTGGTCCAGGCGCAGGAGATGGCCGAAACGCTCCTTCTTGGTTTCCATGTAGCGCCGGGAGTGGCGGTCCGGCGCCAGCTCGTGGTGGACCCGCTCCGTGACGCGGATGCCGTACCGCTCGAGCTGCTCGACCTTGTCCGGGCTGTTGGTCATGAGGCGCACGCTGGCGACGCCGATTTTTTTCAGCATTTCCGCGGGGATGCGGTAGTCCCGCTCGTCCGGCTTGAAGCCGAGGATGGTGTTGGCGTCGACCGTGTCCAGGCCATGGTCCTGGAGCGCGTAGGCCCGGAGCTTGTTCATAAGCCCTATGCCGCGTCCTTCCTCCATGTGGTAGAGGAGGATGCCGCGTCCTTCCTTCTCTATCATTTCCAGGGCCTCGTGGAGCTGCGGCCCGCAGTCGCAGCGGCGGCTGCCCAGGGCGTCGCCGGTCAGGCACGAGGAATGGATCCGGGTGAGGATGTCCTCGCCGTCGCCGACATCGCCCTTCAGCACGATGGAGTGGTCCTTTTCATCCTTGTTGTTGACGAAGCCGATGATCCTGAATTGGCCGTAATCGGAGGGAAAGTCGGCCACGGACACGACCTTGACGCAGATGTCGTCGGGACAGCCATCGCAGTCAAGGCTGTTTGGACATCTGCGGAGTGATTCTATGTCCTGCCGGATGATTTCTTCGAATGTCGGCGCTTTCATTTTTCACATACCCGGATATGCATGGTGGAATACAATCTGCAGCGGTATGCAATATTTGCAATAACAATTTTGCGCGGATTCGGATGGAGGGCGGGACCGCCCTATTCGCAGAGGGTCCTGACCTGCCGGGTGCTCTTTGATTTCTGCTCCGTCATCTCGACTGAACACCCGGTATCGGCTCGCATGCAGCGCTTGAATTCTGCAATGGCCTTCTTTTCCCTGGTCTTAAGGTTCTCGACGACCACGCCCCCCTCAAGGACTTTGAAGAACTTGAAGCAGCAATCGTTTTTGATGCCTTCGGAGGTGCAGAGTGCGAAGGCCGGTTTGCCTATATGGTATTCGCGGGTATCCCGTGAAAGCGAAGCCAATCCCAGCAGGATTACAAGAAATAGCATGGTGATTATGATTTTTTTCATGGTCGGTGCCTCTGTTCATTTGTTTGATCTATGCATAATTAATCGGCTGAAAAAATAATTATCATAACCGAAATATAAGAGACTGTGTTTATAAAGCATTATTGTGAATATTTTCATGGTCCCGGTATTAATATTGACACCCTATCGGAGGGGGTGTATCTTTTCTGTGAATAAAAATCCCCCTGCGCCGGGGGAAATGATACATCATCGAGGAGATATCATGGGAGACAGGAGATCGATAAACAGCAGCGCTTCCGAGGACCGCCTTGAGAAGCTCATAGCGGAACGGCTCAAGCCGGGTTCCGACAAGGAGAAGATCGATGAACGGATCTGGGACCTATTCGGCGAGACCTGGTGCGTCATGTTCACCGACCTTTCGGGATTTTCCCGCGGCGTGGCGAAGTTCGGCATTATCCATTTTCTGCAGACCATCCATGAATCGGAGCGGATCCTCATACCCATCATCGAGAACAATGACGGCATATTGCTCAAGGTGGAAGGGGACAGCTTCCTGGTTATTTTCCGCAACGTAGCCAAGGCGATCCAGTGCTCCATCACCATGCAGCGCACTCTCAAAGATTATAACGTGGACAGGTCCGATGAGGAAAAGGTGCTTCTCTGCGTGGGCCTCGGGTACGGGAAGATGCTCCGGATCGGCGACACCGACGTGTTCGGCGCTGAAGTGAACGCCGCGAGCAAGCTCGGCGAGGACACGGCCGATGCGTGGGAGATCCTTGTGACGGACGCGGTGTACCAGCGGGCCAGGCAGAGCAAGGGCATCTCCTTCGAAGAGCTTCCGGATGCGCCTCCGGGGAGCAACGGGGCGTACAAGATCATCTACACCCTGTAAGGCATCGACAACAACCGGAGGACGATCCATGACCTTGCTTTCGAACAGCGCCGGGCCGGGTTCAGCCATAGAGTCGAAGCTCCGTCTTTACAAGATCGGCCTGTACGGTTTTGTCGGCGGTCTGGTCCTTACCGTTTTTTCCCTCTTTCTGATGGGCGCCATTTCCCTCGTTGGCCTTCTATGGAGCGACGGCGGCATAATCGAGAATATCGGCTCCGCCATCGGGATCATCATACCCCTGTTCTTCGCCGTCCCGTTTGTTTCTTTTATAATCCTCATGGTGTCGCTTTTCAAGAGTCCCCGGGAAGCGGACATGAGGGAGTACATGAAGCCGTCCATGGGCGGCCTCGTATTGGCCTTCAGCGGGGGCTTCGCCCTCTGCGCCCTTACCATTCTCGGCGCTTTCGTCATCGTAATGGCGTCATTCTACTTCAGGGGCGGCGGTATCATCTTTCTCGCCATTGCATACTTCGGCGTCGCGGGAATCATGTTTTTCCTGTCCGGTAGCTATACACTGGTCCGGGAAATCGCGGCCAACAGGGATATGGCTACCGATATCGCCTGGGTGAAGCGGTCCTTCCGTGTCCTCCGCGTCGGCGGCCCTGATGCGGGACCCGAGATGGGTGAGAAATCAAGCAGGATCCTTACGCGTATCGAGCGTATTGCCGGATCGATGCTCGGCGTGGTCATGTTCTTTCTCTTCAAGGGACAGGAGATGTATGAGGCGGGGCGGAGCGTCACCGGCCACGGGTCCGATTCATCATGGCTTGATGTTCTTGCCACGACGGACTTGCTGCTGGCTCTCTTTTCCATGTTCATATTCATCTTTTCCACGCTGTTTATCATCAGGTCCATCAAGATGGTGTTCAAGGTAAAGGGCGGTAATGCCGCTGACTCATAAAATCCCATAGTGAGGGATAGCCATTATATGCGTATATCGCCGGCCAAATTAAAAATGATACTGATGGGCCTGCAGATGGCCATCGTTATCGCCCCGGCAATCGCGGCCGATATGCGTCAGCGCCTGGATGAGGAAGTCCGGCGCAGCCTCCCTGCCGGCCAGGAGACTGCGTGCGTGTCGCAGGGTGATTTCGGTCCCACCGTGGGCGGCGCCATCGTGATATACCGGGAAGAGGAATGCTCCGAGTGCCGTTACTCGGGCCTTGCCCTCGTCCCGCAGAAGGGCGGTCCTCGCCGGGTTGTACAGCTTCCCGATATCCGCCAGTTCGACAATCTCACCGTGGACAACAGGGGCGCGGGTCCGATCCTCTTCGCCGACGTGGACTCCGATGGACAGAAGGAGGTCCTCATCCTCGTCAGCGGATACCGCAAGGGACCGGAGGGATACCCCCTGACAGTCGTCGCTGTCATGGACTGGAACGGGACCTCTTTCGCAGCCCTTACGAAGGTGGAGAATTATTTCAGCGATCAATGCTCGAACGCGACACAGGTCAGGGCCATGATCAACACCCTGGTGACCTGCGCGGGCTCCTACATGTCGGAAACCGCAGGGGTATCGGCTGACCTGGCGGTCTCACTGGGCGAGAACGGCGAATTGAAGGGGACGTGGAACTCGGTTTACGGCCAGGCCCACCTGTGCGACAGGCTTACCTTTAATCTCAGGCAGGGCAGGGGGAGGATCGAGCTGGTGAAGGGCGGGGCATCCGGCGCCGACGAAGTCATCGGGGCGATGCAGGTAACGGGCAAAAAGGCCGTCATCAGGTTTTTAAAAGATCTCGGCGAGTTCGACTGCGGCGCGGGCCATCCTCCGGTGGTGAAGCTACGGCGCAAGTGACGGCTATCCCGCCTTTCGCCCGGTCATTGTCTCGATGGCCACCTTGATGATACAGGTCCGCTCAAAGGAATTTTCCCGGTAGTCCCATCCTTTGCGCTCCGAGTAATGACCCATGATGATATCGAGAGCTTCCCGCTTGCCCTCCCGGTCCTCCACAAACTGCGCCCTGCCTGCGCCGACGACGCTCCGGTATTTCATGCCGTAGCCGCAGGCCGTATCGGCGCTGATGAGCTCGGCGTCCATGTCGACCTCGAAACAGACGATGTTGTTCTTCTTCAAGATGTCGATTTTTTTTCCCGCATGGCCCGTATGGAAGTAGAGAGCCCGGTCGCGGTATCCGAAGTTGAGGGGAACGATGTAGGGGACGGCGCCGTCGGTCATTGCCAGTCGGCAGACATCAGCCTTCATCAGAATGGCTTCGATCTCCCCAAGGTCTGTGATTTCGTATTCTTTTTTTCGCATTGAATTATCCTATGAGGTCCTTCTCCTCCGGGATGTCCTCCGGCGCGATGGTGCAGAGGATCTCGTCCGTGAGGGGCGAGATGCCGGCGATGCGGTTCGCCTGGCGCTCCACGATGCGCTCGAATATGTTGCGCACGGCCCGGCCGTTGCCGAAGGTGCGGTCGCGCTTTTCATAAAGTGTTGCGAACAGGGCGAGGGCCCTGGAGCGGGCCTCATCGGGAACCCTGAACTCGGCGTTCTTGCAGAAGGAGTCAAAGATCCTGATCAGCTCTTCTGGCTTGTAATGGTCGAAGTAGAAATAGCGGCTGAAGCGTGACTTCAGGCCCGGGTTCGAAAGGATGAAGCGGTCCATCTCCTCCGTGTAGCCCGCCACGATCACCACCAGTCTCTCGCGGTAGTCCTCCATCCTCTTGAGTATCGTGTTCACCGCCTCCTGGCCGAAGTCCTTTCCGCCGATGTCGTCCGGGATCAGGGCATAGGCCTCGTCGATGAAGAGGACGCCGTCCAGCGCCTTCTGCACCACGTTGTCCACGTTGATGGCGGTCTGTCCCACGTAGCCCGCGACAAGGCCGGCGCGGTCCGTTTCCACGAGCTGGCCGCGCTTGAGGAGCCCCAGGCTCTTGTACACCTTGCCCAGGAGCCGGGCGATGGTGGTCTTGCCGGTCCCCGGTGGGCCGTAGAACACGGCGTGAAGCGACAGCGGCGTCGCCGGGAGCTTCCGCTCCTCCCGCTCCTTCTGCACCTTGATGAGGTTCACCAGGGTCGCTATCTGCTCCTTGATCTTGCCCATGCCGACCAGGGCGTTGATCTTTTCCATTACCTTTTCCAACGTCTCTTCCTCTTCGGCCTCCTTGATAGCGACCGCTGTGGATGATACGGCGGTGCCACGGTAGATCAGCTTATGGATCTGCTTGAGCCGCTCTTCCTCCTCCGGCGACAGCGTGCCGTCCGCCTTCATGAGGCACTGGGCGAAGGTGTAGAGGGCGGTGCCGGCGCGGTCCGCGTGCCTGGCCCCGGTCTCCCGGTCAAGGTTCTCCAGGAGGTTCATGGTCTTCAACGAGTAGCCCTCCAGGTCAAGGCCCGGCTTCGTTTTCTTGATATATCCCGAGATGCTGTTCCAGTAGCTGATCAGGTCGCCCTTACGGTCCGGCGGGAAGGAATCGCCCCAGAATATCTCACCGGCAAGGGCGGCAGTTGCGGTCGATCCGTCAGGGTTAAGGGGCATCAGCACCAGGGAAATGAAGATAAGCTCCGCCGGTGACAACGCGCCATCGGGCATGCCGCAGAGGGATGAGAGCAGTATGATGTCGTTTGCCAGGGCGTCTTTGAAATCCTTGTTGTTAACCTGGCCCATGAGCTCCGCTATGGTCCTGTTTATCTTTTTCGCTTCTTTATAGAGAAATTCGAGGCTGGCATCGTCGATGGCAATCTCCGCCCCGGCTGCCTCTCCGGCCGTTGGGGCGCCGCTGATGATGTTCCTGTTCATTTCCTCCAGGGTCTTCATGGTGCTGTTGATCTCGTCAAGGATCCGCAGGGTGGAGTCCTCCCGGGGCGTTATCGCTCCGTCACCTTTGCTGTTGATGATGTCTATGAATTTCGTCACGGCGGACCTGTTGTCGAAGGTCTTGAAGGTGACCTGTGTCGATTTGAGCTTCATGGTTATGATGATGGAAGAGAAAGCTCGCTCGAAGGCGATCCCCCTGATGTCGCCAAAGGAGAGCTCCTCGTACTGCGGGCTGGAAAGCTCGCTCGTGACGAAGAGAATGCGGCGGTCCGTGGCCAGGAGGACGCCGGCAAGGTCCCTGTCGCCGGAGATTTTTATCCCACGGTACAGGCCGTCCAGGACATCGATAACGCTCTCCCCGCGGCCGAGGAGCTTTTCAAGGCCCCGGAGCACGTTTTTCTTGTTGGATATCAGTATCCAGTTCTGGATTGTATTGAGGTTCTGTTCAATTTCTTTAGATGATGCCATGGGGCTTGTCCGGATTATTATCGATGCTCTGACCCCAGGATATGGTGATGGGATGGTTTTTCACAAGCATTATTTTACGTAATGGATCCCGGCGGGTTGACGGATAGTTATCGGCATGTTTTTCAAAGATGGTATCAGAGCAGATGGTGATTTACTGGAATGTCCCGATAGTTATCGGTAAACAATCGTTCACTATTATGAGCAGGGCAAAGTGTTGACGGATGAGGGTATTACACAACGGGTTTCCGGCAGCCTTCCAATAATTGGGGATGTCAGAACAACAGCGGACAGATAGTTATCGGCCTATCCCCCAGGGCCAGAGCTCCTCAATGCAGCCTAGAATTTTCCTTCAACGCCTACCTGAAATGAGACTAAATGCAAAATATTGCTTTTTTCTATAATAATGCCGTATCCGGCGCCGATAGTTATCGCCACGGCCTTTGAAACAAAGAACATTGTATCCAGTCCGGCCATAACCAGGGGCTCAAAGCTGTCCCTGGCGGATTTCCTGATAATCGAAGGCCGCGACACCATGCTGTTATAGGCGCCACCGGCATCTAAAAACGGGCAAAGGGTGAGCCATTTATTGATCGTGAACTCATAGCCGCCATGGATAGTTATCGGGGCGATAACTATCCGCCTGAACTCCTGGCGGGCCGGGAAAAGGTACCAGCACCCGCCGTGGATACCAAGGCGGAAGGCGCTGCCGCCAATGGCGAGCCAATCGATGCCTGCAATGCCCCCGGTGCCGCAGAGGGCGATGTCCCTGAAGCCGAAAAGAGGCACGACGCCTGCCGGCCTTGCCGATACCGCGATCAGGGGCTTTTTAGGCACCGGGCGTTTTTTCGAGTAGGAGTTGATCTTTGTCTTGAGAATGACCTTTTCCCGGGGACTATAGAGGTCAGGTCGCAACCTGTAGGATAGGGCATCCTCTTCAACAATGTAGCCCTCCACCATTTCATCTCCGTCTAGCTGGAAATAGAACATTGTCTTGTAATGATCATTAAAAAGAGTGCGGATTATCTCTTTCCGGGGAACGGCACGGGACTTGCCATTGTACTGTTTGACGGTGATTGTTTCAAAGTTCTCGGTCGTGATGGTCCCTTCCACGATGGAGCCGTCCCTGAGGAAGATGGACTCGGCGTGGAGGGATGAACTGATTATTGCTATTGCAGCGGTAAATAATATAATGTAATAATATTTTTCTTTCATATCATTGCCATTGGTTCGTTATTATATCGACCCGTAATCCTTAATGCTGCATCATGATTAAATTTATGGTATCACGGGCTGTTTTTGATTACGGCAATCCGGGCGGGGTCCCCGCGCTTATATATAGATAACCTGTTGTATAGGAATCTCCACAATCGTTATAAAATATTATATTGACAGTACCGGTGATTTGCTGTAATTTCCAATACCAAAAAAAGGCTGAATCGTAGACCTTTACTTTTTCTTTAATCAGCATCGAATCAACATCATAAATGATTGGTTGTGTGACATCAGCGGGCGGACCTCCTGCAATATTAGATAGAAATGCTTTATTCAGGTTAACATGGGCTGAATAACTAACCGCGCCATCGGGAAGGTCCACGTTTAATAACAAATCAGAATAGTATGTAGTTCCGGAAAGAGATGAAGCGGTCCATCCAAGAGTGGGCTTGCCAAACTTAAAGGTTGAACCCGTGGTAATTTGTGCCGCTTTTGAATATGAACTGGCATTTCCAAATAGATTGTAACTGCGTACTCTTACTTGATATCTCATCCAGGGTTTCAATATGTCAGTAGTGTATAGTAGAAAAAAATTGGTGTCGATTGTCCCTGTATCATAACTGGACCAGTTTGCATTATTAATGTCCCATGGTTGCCATTCAATAATAAATCGACGCGCTCTGTTGGCATAAATGTTTTTCACATTTATTTTTCTTTGATCGGATGAGAGCTCAATAGTAAATGTCGGTATCTCAGGAAATGTATTATCAAGAGTAGAAAAGGAGAATGTAAACGGTTCTTTAAGCATGTTCCCGGCAAGGTCCTTTATATTTGTAGCGACAATCACACTGTACATGGTATTGTTTTCCAGAGGTGAAATGTCCCTGAGCTCTATCATTTTGTATTTATAGACCACATTACAGTCAATCTTATGTCCGTCCTTTATGAGATATATACTTGCTCCTGTCACTGTGGTGGGATCTATCGTTTCATTGAAAAAAACACTCACACCCTGCATCATAGATATATCCTTTATGCCGTCGAGAGGCTCTGTCTGAACAACAGATGGAGGCGTATTGTCGATGTGGTTGGAGACATAAAAACTCCATGTGTAATTCCCGGTCAGGAAATTGCCCGCCATGTCGCTGACGCCGGAAGTGATCCTCACGCTGCACCCCCCATTTGAATTCAGTCCCATCTTTGGCCGGAACATGATTATATTCTTCTTGCATATTATTTCCCCGGGGACGACAATCCCATTATTGGAGACTATAAATGTGTCCGGCCTAACCGTAACTGGATCGACGCTTTCACTTAGCACAATATTAATAGCTGTATTCAGTGGTACTAATATGGTCTGGTCTGCCGGAACGGTCATGGTCACAACGGGTGGCTCCGTATCCACCTGCGTGCCGGTTGTGAAATGCCATGTGAACCTTCTTTCCAGGTTGTTGCCGGCCAGGTCCTTGATGCCTGTTTCTATGGCGATGTCATAATTGGCATTGGGATCAAGATTTGATGAGGGTCTGAAGGTGACGCTGTTCCGGGAACACCTGAAGGCACCTTGCACTGGTTGCCCGTCCCTGGTAATGATGAAACTCGATTCTAAAATAGTAGCCGGATCAATGTCTTCGCTGAATATGGCGCTGATACCGGAGTTGCGGGCAACACCTGATGCCTGGTTGTCGGGTATGATCGATGTTAATGATGGAGGGATCGTTTCATGGATCATGAACAATTGAGCGAGTAAAGACAACTCATTCTTGCCCTCCTTTAGCTCTGCCAGTGCGTTATTGTAAAATCTGTCGCAGCCGGTTAGGAACAGGGCGAGAAAAAAGATCATGACAATACAGTACGGGAATTTTTTTCTAAGAATATATTCTTTCATAATAACCCTCGGGATTTTTGAGCGAAATTACGGCATACAATTTTGGCGATTACCCGCCGTGGTATTGCCGTAGATTCTTTTTTATTTTTTTATTTAAAAGAGTGGAGAAACAAATATTGTATTTAATGTGCAAAATGTATTTGTGGGTTGTTGTGTGCCAATCTTTTTTTTTCTTGGCGGAATGTTATTTTATAAACAGTAGTCAGAGTATTGTATACAGGAAACAGGCGTGAATAAGATAACAACTGTTATCTTATTCATCAGATTTTAACTGGCTGTAATCGAAAGTATGGGAGGGTCAGAGCGGCCACTAGGGCGGTTTGGCGCCCATAGTTATCGGTAAACAAGTGGTAATTTTTATCCTTTGGGGCGATAGTTATCGATTATACAGGGGGTCAGAGCAATATCGACACCGATAGTTATCGGTAAACAACCGTTAATTTGTTTCTTTCAAATGAGCCATCCCTTCCGCCTTCTCAGAAGAAGCTTCCCGATAACAATCGGCGTTTCGCTTCCACACAGCGGCAAGAAGGCTCGCAATGAGAGAATGGAATAGGCTAGAAATGGCGCTCGGAATGGCGGTGACGGGGTTCGCGAAATTGCTGCGGGCCAGCACCACTCCCAGGCCGGAGTTCTGCATTCCCACTTCGATGGAAATGGTGCGAGCCGTTATAACATCACGGGTGATGATAAAGGCAAGGCTATAGCCAAGGAGAAAGCCCCCGGCATGGAGAGAGAACACGGCTGCGATGAGCTTCCATCCCGCTTCAAGGATATGCTCCCGGCCGGCGCCGATAATGGACGACACGATGAGAGTGATGAAGATCACGGCCACAAGGGGCATGGCGGGAAGGATCGTCCTGGTGAAACGCGGCATGAACCGGTTCAGGAGGACCCCGGCCGCGACCGGCAATAGTATAACCTGTACTGTGGAGAGAAAGAGGCCAAAGGCAGGAACATCAATACGGCTCCCCGCCAGGAGGGTGGTGAAAAAAGGCGTGGCAACAATGGCGAGTATCGTGGTGATGCTCGTCATTGTTACGGACAGGGGCACATCGGCCTTTGCAAGGTAGGATATGACGTTCGACGCTGTGCCTCCCGGACACGAGGACACCAGGATGAGTCCCACCGCCAGGGGAGCGGGCAGATCGTAGAGATACGCCAGTGACCAGCCCAGTATGGGCATGATGCCGAATTGGAGACAGACCCCGGCAATGACGCGACCGGGGAATTTCACTATGCGCCGGAAATCGTCCACGGTAAGGGTAACGCCCATGCCGAGCATGATGATCCCAAGGCCGATAGTTATCCAGCGGCCGGAAAACCAGGCGAAAGCCGGGGGATAGGCGAGGGATATGATGCTGGCTATGAGGACCCAGGCGGGGAATCCTCTTGTTATGATGTCGAGTATTTTCATGTGTTTTATATTTATTCAAAAGAGTAGAAGTATATTCCATCCTGTACTGGAACCAAATTATTCATACAATAATAATTGCGGTCATTGTCAATATTATATTAGGAGTAGTGCGAATTTATTATTACTTTATTAATCAATATATTGCTTACCGGGAGGAACATGGAGATGAAAAAAATATGTGCGTTATCTCTGGCTGTAATGATGCTCTTCGGGATCGCCTGTAAAAAAGATGAGAAAAAACTCGATCCGGCTACTCAGATTGTCCTCTTTGTCGTGGCCATGGCCCCTCCCTGCAGCGCCACCGGCGCAATGTACCATGAGCTTACCCTTGATTACATAACAACCGGCTATACCCCGATTCAAATGGGACAGTATTTCGGCCAACAGACCAAGGCGCTGGTACCTGATTTTGAAAGGATCTTTGACTGGTACATCTATACGGCTTCTATCATTGTCCCTTATACTACAATGATAACACGGGCGTTGGAGATCAAGAAACAGATACGGGCGGAATACCAGCAGGAAATGGAAGGACTTGCCAGCGTGTGCACCGGCACTGAAGACAAGGCCCTTGACGGTAAGCTGTCCCCCAATGAATTATACCTCCTCCAGGTGCTCCCGGATGCGTGGGTCTCCGCGTCGTGCTCTTCAGTGGCGGTCTTTGGCTCATCGGCATCTCCTACAAACAAAACAATTATTGGGAGAAACCTGGAATGGTTCGGCGGCTTCCCGAACAACTATCTTTCAAAACTGCAAGCAGTGGTGACCATTAAGAACACCGTTGCCTCAAGCCGGAAGGATGTCTGTCTTATCGGCTACCTGGGATTCATCGGCTGCATAACCGGGTTCAACGACCAGGGCCTCTTCGGCGCCATACAGGTGTCCAACGGCGATCCGGATGTTTATAACGCCACCGGCAAGGGATCGTATAACATGAATCTTCGCGATGTCCTTGAGACACAGAATTCTGTGGCGAATGCGGGGAATTATTTGACGACATCTGATCCATATGAATATGCTGCCGGTCACCTCCTGGTCTTTGCCGATCCGACTGAAGCGCAGGTTTTCGAATACGAGCCCGATACGCCCCGGCGGGGGATGCGCGCCTATAATTCTACTCGAAAGGGCAACGCCGGCTGGGTCACGCAGAATAATACCATCGGCGCGGTCAACTCCTTCGTGCTGGAGGGATTCTACGATAACCATTCAGGTAACAATGTGTCGCGGTGGAATTCCATGAGGGACCAGCTTCAGTTGAAGCTCGATGATGGCGGCTCGGCAACAGTGGATGAAATCAAGCAGGTCATCACCTACTACCAGGGAACCTCCCCCGGCGCGGTTGAGGGCGACCTGTATCGGGAGCATATCCAGCAGACCATTATCTACCAGCCCGCAGCGGGTCAGAAAAATGTGGAAGTGCACTTCCATCCCCTCTGCGTGGCATCACCGGGATATCCTTCAACAGCGGAGGGATTTTTTACGCCGATTGTCGCGGCTTTTTAGTCTCTCTGTCCAGAGGGCATCATTTAGAAAGCGCGGTCATGTGACCGCGCCTACATGATAAATGTACCCCGGTGGGTATAACATTCAACCGCGCCTACAGCCATTTCTTCTTTATAAACAATAAAACGGCGGTTACGGCAAGGAGCAAACTGACTGCCAGGACAAAAATGAACCCGAGAGGATGCTCCTGGAGGGGGAGCTTCACGTTCATGCCGTAGAAAGCAGCCACGGTGCCCGGTATGGTGATGATGATGGTCATGGAGGTGAGGAACTTGATTGTTATGTTCAGGTTGTTCGATATGACCGACGCAAAGGCGTCCATCATGCCGCTCAGGATGTCGCTGTACACGTTTGCCATTTCCAGGGCCTGCCGCGTCTCGATGGTGATGTCTTCATACAGGTCCTCGATCTCGACGTCCATCTTCGAGAAGCTGTGCCTCTGGAAACGCCCCAGCATCAACTCGTTTGTCTTTAGCGACGTGGTGAAATAGACAAGGCTCTTTTCGAGGTTCATCAGCTTGATGAGCTGCTTGTTCTTCGATTCCTGCTCCAGCTTTTTCTGGATCATGTTTGCGGCGTTGTTTATCTGCTTCAGGTATTGGAGATAGAGCACCAGCGACCTGAGGATGATCTGCAGGATGAACTTGACGCCGGTGACCGTGGTGATGTTCCTCACCTTGCCCTCGATGAATTCCGGCAGGATCACCTCGTCTTTCTGGCACACGGTAATAAGGACCCCGCCCAACAGTATTATGCCGATGGGGAGCGTCACGTACATGAGATCGGCATTATCCTCGTCGAAGAAGGGGACTTTAACGATGATGAGGGTCGCGTTACCCTCGACTTCCACCCGCGCCGTCTCATCGATGTCGAGGGAGGCGGTGATGAAATCGAAGGGTACGTTGAAATGCCGGGCCAGGAGGGGAAGGTCGTCCCGCGACGGATTGACGATGTTGATCCAGCAGTCCTTTTCGATGCGGTCGATTTTTATAATCTTGCCGTCTGAAAGCTTGTACACCTGAACGAGGGGCTGGATCTCGCTGGCTATCTCCTCCGCGGTCATTTCCTCTTCGAGGGGGACCTCCGATTTCAGCAGCTGCTCCAGCTCCTCGGTGAGCGCCATGGCCTCCTTGTCAATTGACCGCCGGGAAAGCGCTAGTAACTCTTTCTGCTTGCCGATGGGGAGCTCCGGTAGGAACTCGCGGCGCTTGTCGTCATGCATGCCGGCGATGAGCTCCATCAGGCTCTCACCTTCAAAGAGATCCGCCAGGGCCAGCTTGATATCGGCATCGTAATAGCTGTATATGCTGGCGCGCTGTTCCGACGGCAGGCCGAGCAGGATGGCCCTGTTTTCCTCGGGCGTCATGGCGCCGAGAAAATCGGCAACGACCGCGGGCGGTGTGGTGTTGCAGAATTCCTTGATTTCGTCGAGATTGTCGGAAGCGAGCATCTCGCGGAATTCCGGCACAAGCAGTGGGTTTTTCATGGAGCGACTCCTTTGTGTGATATTGCCGATATCAGCCGCGAGAATATCAATGCATATATGCTTTTTTTTGATTCTGTCAAGTAGTTTTGCTGCCATTACTTTCTAACCAAAGACTTCGTTAAAAAATTATTTTTGAATGTGGTTAATTATTCTATTGACAAATGATAAAATCATCTGACTATTTAGTGAAATCAAAAATTAAACATAGGAGGAATATGAGAGTGAAACGGATAAGTTTACTCGTCATCATTGCCGCATGTGTGTTAGCGTTGGCTGCGCCGGGAATGTCCGCTGATTACATGATAGGCGGCAAAAAAATGGCTAAAAACGGCAGCGGTGTCCGGACCAAATCGATCTTCGGCACCCTGTATTTCCTGACCCTGTATGTTTCCGAGAATCTCAAGGGGAAAGATGGAAAGACGATTATCGAAGCCAATGAGCCGATGCAGATGATCCTTACCCTGGATAGCAAGCTCGTCACTCGTGAGCGTTTTCTTGAAACGGTCAACGAAGGATTTGCCAAATCCGCGAAAGCAGGATATACATCACCCAAGACAAAGGCTTTCATGGATCAGTTCAATGCTATTAAATTTACCAAGGGCGATGTGGTTTATATAACCTACACACCCGCCGGTCTGTCCACGCAGTTTAAATTCAAAGAGACCGGTAAAATGCAGAATCTGGGCTCCATTGCCGGTCTTGACCTGAAAAAGGCTCTTTTTGCCATCTGGCTTGGATCAAATCCGGTCCAGGACAGCCTGAAAGCGTCACTGCTTTCCGGAAAATAATCAGATAGTATTACGCAATCAAAAAAAAGCCACACGATGTGTGGCTTTTTCATTATTTTTTTGCAACCGTAATAAAAGGTTGACGGTCTTGTGTTGCGTAACATAATCCTCCGGAATAATCACTCCCGATAGTTTTATTGTTGCAATATCTAATTTTGCCATGGAGAATACCATCCCTATGAATATGAAAAAAAATGCGGCTGACGTGCAGGATGATGTTATGAAGAACAAGGAATCGGTATTGCTTACCATTGGATACAATCTCAGGGGATTGCTCTCCATGCTATTGTTGTACATCAATACTTTATTCTGGTTTGGCCCGCTGATGGTATTGGCATTCTTGAAGCTTATAGTGCCGATCAGCGGATGGAGGAAGCTTTTCGGTATCATAATAAACGGCCTTGCCGTTACCTGGATATCGATCAATAATTTCAACATGTCTTGGACGCAGAAGATCAAATGGGACGTCCGGGGACTGGAAGGCCTGTCCCTGAAGGAATGGTACCTGGTCATATCGAACCATCAGACCTGGGTGGATATCGTCGTGCTCCAGAGGATCTTCAACAGGAAGATACCCTTCCTGAAGTTCTTTCTCAAGAAGGAGCTGATATGGGTGCCGTTCCTCGGCATCGCATGGTGGGCGCTCGATTATCCCTTTATGAAGCGCTACAGCCCGGCCTTTCTGAAGAAAAATCCCCACCTCAAGGGCAAGGATATTGAAATAACGAGGAAAGCGTGCAGAAAGTTCAAAGGCATCCCGGTTTCAATCATGAACTTCGTGGAAGGGACGCGCTTTACGAAGGAAAAACATGATCAGCAAAAATCCCCCTTCATGCATCTCCTGAAGCCGAAGGCGGGAGGGATCGGCTTTGTCCTGTCAACGATGGGAGAGCAGCTGAGCAGTATCGTTAACGTCACCATCGTGTACCCCGGCGGCGACACGAGCTTCTGGCACTTCATCTGCGGCAGGATAAAGGAAATAAGGGTCATCATAGAAAAAATACCGGTAACGCAGGACCTCCTCGGCGACTATGTCGATGACAGGGAATTCCAGAACAAATTCCAGAATTGGGTGAACGACGTCTGGACGGAAAAGGACAAGTTGCTTGATAAACAGTAGGTCAGTGCTTGTTTGTTTTAATTCATGGCCATTAATTATAATAACCTCGGGTTCGTGCGCGGTATCGCCTTTGATCTGATGTTCTGTCTCTACTTGTTTTTCCTGGAGCCGCTGCTGCTCCCGGAGCTTAAGAGTTATGTTGACCACCCCTATACCGGCATGCGTCCCACCTACTGGATCGCCTTACTGCTGATTGCGGCGCTTCTGTGCGAGGTCCCGGGTATTTACTTGAAGTTCAAAGCAATCGGCGAAAAAATGCTGAAAAGAGGCCTTGGAAAACCGGGGCAGAGGATATGGCTGAAATGGGGATTCATCATCTACCTGTTTCATGCGGCCGTGTTTTTACTGGTCATCATGAGCGCGTTCCGGGCCCTTGGCCTGACGTTCCGCGGGGATAAAAATCTTTTCCGGCTGGCGCTCATCAGCTACCTGGCCATTGAAGGATGTATCACCTATTTTATTTTCAGCGCTAAAATACCGGAGCGGCCGCGGACCCATGCTTTGATCATGAATATCCTGGGCGAAACATGCCTTTTTATCTTCGGCACCATAGCCTTCACGGTCACCTGGCGCCTTATGCCTCTAAGCATAATGAAGGCATCCTCCGGTATCGAAACCGCGCTCTCCCTGTTCTTCGCTTCCATTCTTTTCCTGATGTTCTATCTTCCCTGCAACCTGGGAACAGTGTTTGATCATTTTCTCACGGCAATTTCACGAAGGCAGGTTTTATACAGGGTTGCCTCGCTAGTTCTGGTCGTGGCCGCGGCGCTTTACCCGATGCGCAGGCAGGCGGAGGCAAAATGGAAGACGGCGCCGGAACGTTCGGCTTTTGAGGAAATCTTCAAGGTTGTGGATTACCAATTATATAAACAGCGCATGATTGATGAAATGGATGCGCAGAGGCGGGCCCGATGATGGGCCCAGCAACTTGCCTGGTTATTCGAATTTAGAAATATCCTTCTTCTCGTTCCGAGCCTTGATGCTGTACCATTCCTTTTCGTCGCGGGGCGGCTCTATGATGCGTTCCGCGCTTTTATGGATAAGGGTGACGGCCCCTGAGGGGCAGGTTGAAACGCAGAGGCCACAGCCGATGCATTTTTCCTCGTTAACCGCGCGATGTCCTTCGACGGCGTCGATCGCCTTGACCTGACAGCGAGTTTCTGAGCAGAGACCGCAGTTTGTGCAGAGGGACGCGTCGATCCTGGCGAAATAGCGGGAGTTGACCGCTCCCTTCCATCCGAACCGCGCCGCCAGGAGCTGGCTGCAGCAGCAGCCGCAGCAGTTGCATATGAACCAGTGCCCCTCCTGCACATTGGCGGTCATGTGCACCAGTCCGGCTTCCTCGGCCCTGTTCAAAATGTCGCGGGCCTCCTCCCTGGTGATGAGCCTGCCGGCCATCGGGTGATTGTCGTAGAATCCCGGCTTTTCGGCTATGAGGAGGCACACCTCCCGCGGTTTCGCGCAGCCCCTGCCGATCAGGCCCGACTGCTTCTTGCAGATGCATTCATTGACGGCGAAGGACTGGCTTTTCTCTATGAGGGCCGATACCCGGGCAAAGGGCAGTGCCTCGTTATGGTCCGGCACTTCCTTCTCGATGGGCAGCACCTGCATGACCTGCGGCTTTTTCTTCATGAAGAAGAGCCCGGCAGTCTTGATATACTCCACGTGGAGCCGCGCGAATTCCTCGTCCATGTTCCCGACCTGGAATTCGAAGATCCCGACGACCCAGGGGACGAGGTTGTACCGCTTTTCTTCTCCCGTGGGGTCGCATTCTATCTGGCCTTTCCACCACATGGCGCTGAGTTTTTCATCGAGTCCCTGGAGGGGCCTGCCGGTCCTCCGGGATATCTCGGCGGCCGTTTCCTTTGCCATCTTCATGTCGCAAAAGAGCTCCGCCTCATCGGGTGTGAAGATCTTTTTTAAAAGCTTAATCTCTACCCCGCTTTCCGTACGGGGAAAGCCGTTGGGAAGATAATCGAGGATTTCGGCCAGCTTCAAATATATTTCATCGGTCATCATGTTTATCCTGATGGTCTTGATATCATGATCGGCTTCCATTCCGGGTGTCTACCAAATGATCAATGCCGGCTTTTGGCGGCAAGAATTATTTTTCAAGATAGGTCGCAGGTGTGCGGAGATTTTGAGCCATTCATAACGATCAATAAGGCCTGTCCCGTCACCGCGGCCAGCGTAAACCTATTCCTTTGGCGCTGTCGCGGCAAGATACTTTCTGATCATAAGGCCCGCGATGAACAGGGCGCCGAAAACGACGAGCATAGGCATGATAAAGTGCCAGCCCGCCGTGAAGCTCAGGTGCTTCACATAGCTCCGCACCGACAGGTCCTGGAGGATATCCGGATAATAAGCGAAAATGTTCCGTGAAGTCCAGGTGAAGACGCCGCAGGCGAGAAGCACCAAGAGTGAAGGGTATATGAAGAGGCGCTTCAGCATGGCGAGTTTACGCCTTCGCTCAACGGTTGAGAATATAAAATAGAAGATAAAAAGTACCAGGATGCCGGCGGCGCCAAATGCCGCGTACTGGGCCCATGACATTGCTTCCATTATGGAGGATACCGTTTCCGCCTGTTCATCTTTTAATATAATATTGGACATTCGGATGACGCCGCCATCAATGGTCAGACCCAGCTTTTTCAGATACTTGCCGGTGAAATACTCGCCAAGGCTCGTATCGGAGAGCCTGAAGAGTGTCTTTAACAGCATGCGGTTCTCCAGGGAGTCGATCCTGTCAAGCTCCTCCACGAGGAGCTGGCTCAGCACATGGCGCTTACGCGGTTTCCCTTTGGATTCATCATTGACCCATAGGCTTATGGCAATATCGGGCAACTTGACCCTGAGCGACCTGGCCGTGAGGCCCCGGCCGTCATTGGTGCGGGCATAGTAAATGTTATGCTGCTCTATCTGGCGGTCGTAGCTGGTAAGAAATCTGAGGATTTTTGCTATTTCGGCACGGACCGCCCCGTCAATGAGCTTGTCGTTGAGTATTTTCGAAAGAGGACCCTCGATGCGCTCCAGATCGTTATACAGTTTCCCGGAAAAAGTGTTTTTATGCTTTTCCGCGATTTTTTCCGCGTCCTTTTTTTTATCTTCAAGGGTTGATAGAGCGTCTTCGTAATCATTCGAGGCCTTTTTCATGGCCTTGCGTGCTGTTTTAATCTGATCTTTGTTCTGTTCCTGGTATTCCTCCTTCTCCGTGATCATTTCCTTGAGCTTGGCGAGCACTTCCTCGCGGTTTTTTTCAAAGCCGTTCTCGTCGGGGAAGGTGTCCCTGACAAGCTTCCATTTGAGGGCCTTGACGTCTCTGTGCTGCTTTTTCAGGGATTCAATTTCGTTTTCCCGGCTGATACGGGCATAGTCCTCCTTTGCCTGCTCGTAGCGGGATTTGATCGTATCATATTCCCTCGTGTATTCCGTGATTTTTACATCGCGTTCGATCTCATCGCTAATCTGCCTTTCAACCTGCCAGTTCTTTGCCTCGATAAAAGCGGTGATGAACTTACCGTCTTTCAAGATGCCTGTATAGAAACCCGGCTGGAGCAGCACGGTGATAACTATGGCGGCAATAGTTGCTAACGGTATGATGATAAATGCCGCGGTACTGATGATAGTGAATATAACGCCCCTTGGCTTTGCTTGCTTTGGCGGAGTTACTTCAGCTTTATCTCTGATATCCGGGTCTGTCATCTTTATTACCTTCAATCGTGATTATGCAGATTAGACTTGTTGCATAACTTGTTCTTAAATGGGGTTTAAGGGGCGAAGCCCCTTAAAAAGCCTCTGCAGGGCGTCCCTGCGAGCGCGAGGCACTGTTTCGCAACAAGTTTATTATTTGATGATAGCATTCTTGAAGATATGTCAATTAGAATATTAACCATGGAATTATTCAAAAAAGTTTAACATGTATCCGCTCTATTCGTATCTCCATGTATAAACATGGAGATATGACAATGGAAACAACTGTGAATATTCATGTCGCTATTTTAAACCAGATCGCCAGGGCGGCTGAATCAAGAGGGATTTCCCGCTCTGAGGTTATAATATTCTTAATAAAGAAAGTAATGAGCGAGAATTATAAGAATCTCAGTATGGGCAGGATGGTGAAGTACCAGCAAAAAGACAATCCGGATAGCTGGCATGTCTTTCATCTGAACCTGCGGGAGGACGACTATGAATATTTTCTGGATTTGAGGAAATTGAGGAAAATGTCGGTTTCGTTGATTCTTGCATATGCTGTTGAAAAATACTTGGGGAAAAAGGGAAATAAAGTTTTTACCGATAACTATCGTTTTATTAATTATGTTATCATTAAGGAAATGGTTGATGATGTAATTTGCTGGAGGTTCTACTGGGGGTACCCGCCCAATCTCCCCAAATACATCTGATGCTTCCAATATTATACCCCGATCCAAAAAAAAATTGACTCAAAACCTTGTGCTGTTCGTTACTTGGTAGTAGGAGATTCCATTATGAAATACATCGCGCAATGCTGTAGTATTCTTGCCGCAATGATGTTCTTTGCCGGTTGTTCCAGGGCCCTTATCAAAGCTCCCATCATGCTTTCCAATGACCGCTGGCACATCTCACTTGAGAAACTTACGGTTGGCCCTGACCAGTACAATACCGCCGGCGGCTACTGGGAGCCCAAAAAAGGCAAGCGCTTCATCTGGGCCACTATAAGGGTCCGCAACGATCTGAAAACCGACCAGCAGTTACTGCTGGACCGGATCATGCTCTCGGCGGGGGAGAAGCGGGTGAAACCCTTTATCATGGACATGAATTCCGCCGTTACGATGAGGGCTAACCCGGCGCCCAGGCTTAAGGCCGGTGAAACCATTACAAGAGGGTTGATCTATATCGTGCCGAAGGGAATAATTCCGGAGAAAATTACCTATGAAAAGAAAGAGCTGATTATTCCTGTGCTTCTCTAGTGTTGCAGGGGATGCCGTTTTTTTATTGGAGCTTGGCCCCGCATTTCCTGCAGACTTTCGGGTTCGATGATCTTCCCAGATACTTTTTGCAAGCGGGACACCTCCAGTTCAGCAACAATGCCGCCAGGCCGCCCAGGGCGAGGACGGCGATACCGTAGGTAATGGCTGTTCGTGTGGATTCGTCGGCTACCATGGCGCGGTTGTTCGAAAACCAGAATGCAAAAAATGCCGTGGCGAAGATCACTATCGTGATGATGATGTGATTCCTTTTTTTCTTTTTAAAGCTCTCCTTGATGGCATCCTGTTTTTGTATGGCCATGATCATTTCTCCTTCGGTAATTATACTCGTCGCGGGCCGATGACCGGTTCCCGTATCAGACCCAGTTGTCGAACCCTTTATTGCCGATTATCCGGCGTGTAAGTGATTCGGCTTCAGTGATTATCTCCGTCAATATTTCCGCCGCGGTCTGGCGTTTCGTGATCTGTCCTATCACCTGGCCCGCCGGGAGGGAGCCGGCGGCGATATCGCCTTCCATGAGTCCGGCGTTGATCTTCCCGGCTCCGAAGTTGAGCATTTCGTATCCCCGCGTGATTTCTTCCTTGCGGAACGTGCTGGTGAATTCATTGGCGATGCAGCGCATGGGAAAGCCGGTGAATCGCCCGGTAACGGTGGTGTCCTCGGCCCCGCAGGCCAGGAGCCGCTCTTTCACCGCGTCATGGATGGGACACTCGTCCGCTATGAGGAACCGCGTTCCCATCATCACGCCCACGGCGCCCATGGCCAGGCAGGCCACGAGCTGTGTTCCGTCTCCGATGCCTCCCGCCGCTATGATGGGCACGTCCGCGGACGCGGCCCTGCGCACCTGGGCCACCAGGGGCAGGGTGCTGATCGTTCCGATATGGCCGCCCCCTTCCTGGCCCTCGGCGACGATCATGTCGGCGCCGGCTGCGATGACCGCCGAGGCGTGCTTGACCATCGCTATGGTAGGCACCACCGGGATGCCGGCTTTTTTAGCGAAGGGCACCACCGGCAGCGGGTTTCCAATGCCGGTGAAGAGGGCGGCAATGCCCATGGAGCAGGCCGCCTCGGCCTTGGCCGGCGTGTCATCCCGTTTCATGAAAACGTTGATTCCCACCGGCCTGTCAGAGAGCTTACGATAGGCCTCGATTGCCGCCACGAGTTCGTCCACGGTCATGTTGCCGGAACCGATTACGCCGAGGCCGCCGGCGTTGCTGACGGCGGCAGCGAGACGGTGATCCCCGGCATAGGCCATGCCGCCCAGGATCACCGGGTGCTTGATTCCGAATAATTCGCAAAGTTTTGTCTTGAGCATTGAGGGTCCCTGTTATCGAGCTGGTATCATTACCGGATCGATATCCGGCAGATTCTTTCGTACGTCAAGATAATTATCGTATTTGGACAGGACTTCAATCACGGCGGGAAGGGGTTCGGCCCATATGCCGGGGAGCGTCATTTCGCCGTTCTTATCCGCCCGGTAAGCCAGGCGTTCCGCCGGCGGCGTGAATTGCGCGTCAACGCCCTCCTTGTTGCCGCGGGCGTCCGCGCGGTACCAGCCGGTCTCCGGCAGGTACACCGCGTTGAAACCATGGATGCAATAGGTCCCGAATTCCTCGAGGAGCAGGCGCTGATAGCAGAGGCCCGCGGGAATATCGTTGGCCCTGAGAAGGGCGGCCAGGAGGTGGCTCTTTGCGAAGCAGTAACCCGTGCGATTGGCCAGCACGTCCGACGCCTTCAGCGTAACCGGGTTCATCCGATAATCGTAGCTGTGTAATATGCCGTCCCTTACGAACTCAAAACACCGCCGGGCGGTCTCGTTAATGCCTGTGGAGCCATTCGACAGCTCCTTCGCGGTCCGCGCGATATCGGGATGACCGCAATCGATAATCGATGACGGTTCGAGATACCGTCGGAGATCAGCGTTATCCATATAGTGGCCTCGTGCGGTTAATGGTAATGACCGGTCATTATTGAGCAAGAAAAAAAACGGTGTTCCGATCGGGGGAATTTTACATTATGATACAGCATATTTGATGAAAAAATATTGACATGGATTTTTTATTATTCATTTACTTCTTTATATGGATGTGATTGATTCATTAAGGGATGGATCGTAGCATTGATCACATAAAGCGATTCTATAAATACACGGCATGTATAGGTGGATTATGAAAAAAATACTATTAACGATCATGGCAATAATGATCATATCGACCCAGGTGTTTGCCCAGGCCGGCGCGAAAGAGCAGGAGGCCGCCAAGGAAGACAATTCCCTGGGCCTCGGTTTTTCCATTAACTATTACAGCAAGTATATATGGCGCGGCATAGATTTCTATGCCGGGGACGGCTATTTTTATCCTTCCGTTTCATGGGAGCCCTTTGGCTCCGGCTTCAAGGTCACGGTGGCCGCCGAGGTTGCGTCGAGCTGGGTTTTCAACGGATTCACGAAAAAGCCGGATAAATACTATTTCGACGACTGGTCCATGAGCTCCATACACAAGAAAAAGAAGCAGGTCAATGCCTATGCCTACGCCAACCAGGGTCTTGATTTCGGCGCCGAATACTCCCACACGTTCGAAGGTATCATCACCCTGGGGGCTAATTTCTGGTATTATTACTACTACAATTCCAAGTATGCCAGGGAAATGGCCTGGACGCGGGTGGAGTCGGTCAATGCCGTGAAAAAATGGGACACCAGCTATTTCAGCGTCGGCGTCAACGTCGGCCTTGACTGCGTGCCCTGGATCAATCCGACCATAGCGGTCTTCTATGATAACTATGTCGGCTACAAGAGGGCCGGCGATTATTATGTGCAGCTCGGCATCAGCCATGACTTCGAGCTTCTTAAAGATGTCATCACCATCACGCCGTCCCTGACCGCCGGCTATTATATCGGCCGGACCTACGGGTTCAATAACTGGTACATCATGTCCCTGAACGGGACTGATTTCGATCTTACTCCGGTGGCCGATGGCGGAGACGACCTCATATGGCGCCAGCACGTGGCCCCCAAGAAAGGCGTGAGCGACGTGGTTCCGTCAGTCACCATGACCGTGTCGCACGGCGGCTTTTCCTTTACCTCGGGGTTCTTCTGGGTCATCGTGCCGGCCAAGGCGTGGTACAAGGGCGGGCCCGTGCATAAGTTTTACGCGCAGCTGGGAGTTGCCTATAATCTTTAATGGTGTGCTTTCTTAAGAATGCGAAAAGCCCCCTCTTCGGGGGCTTTTTTGTAGGCAGGTCCGTAAATACGCCGCCGGTATTTCTCAGCCGTTATACTCGGATACCATGAGGGTGATGTCGTCCTCGAATTCCGGGGACGTGGTGCCGATGTAGTTGATGACCATCCGGTAGATCTCCTCGCACAGCTCCGTCGCCGGGCGCAGCCGGTGCTGGCGGATGAACCGCACCAGGTTGTCCTCGCCGAACATGACAAGGTCGTGGTTCCGGGCCTCGGTGATGCCGTCCGTGTAGAGAATCATCTTGTCTCCTTCCTCGAGCCTCGTCGTGACGTTCGTCGCGTTCAACGGCAGCTTTTCGCTGATGATCCTTCCCTGGGAGCCGACGAATTCAACGTCCCCGTTTTTCCGGATGATGATGATGGGCGGATGCCCGGCGTTCGACGAGGTCATGGTCCCGGCCGCGAGGTCGATGTGGCAGAAAATGGCCGAGATGAAGTGGCCACCCATCTTGCCCTGCAGAGACTGGTGGAGCTTTTCCATCGCCAGGGACGTGTTGCGGCCCGCGTTGTAGCATGCCGGCAGGGACATCTTCACCATGGCTGAGAGGAAGGCCGCGGGCACGCCGTGTCCCGACACGTCGCAGATGAAGAGCATCATTTCCCGGTTGTTGTAGTAGAAATCGATGAAATCCCCCCCCACCGCCATCATCGGCTGGTACTTGAAGCTCAGGGTCACGGCGTTGATGTCGGGCAGCCGCACCGGCAGGAGCGATATCTGGATGCGCCGCGCCATCATGATCTGCCGGTTCAGCTCTTCCGACTGCGCCTGTATGGTGAGGGTGCGGTCGATGACGCGCTGCTCCAGGTTTTCGTTAAGCTGCGTGATCTCGTTGATCAGGCGCTTCTGCTCCTCCGAGGAGGCGTGGAGGCTTTTGACCATGGAGTTGAAGCTTTCCGCGAGCCTGCTGAATTCGTCGCCGCTGCGGATGTCGACCATGGTGGTCATGTCGCCCGACGCCAGGTTGTTGATCCCCGTCATCAGCTTCCCCAGGGGCTGCGTGAAGTGCCGCGACAGGTATATCGTGAAGAGGGTCGATATCACGAAGGTGACAAATGCCATGGCCACCGCTACGATAAGTATGCTGCGCCTGAATTCCTCCACTTCCTTGAAGTTGATGTCGACGCAGACGAGGCCGATCCCTTCGCCCTTGCCGTTGACTATGGTCGAATAGGCCGTTATGTAGTTGCCATAGGCGTTATGGATCAGATCTTTTTCGACGTAATCCTTTTTATTCTTGATGATGTTTTTCATTTTCGTGACGACACTGCTCGTTTCGATGAAGGCGTTGCCCGGATAGGAGCTCGGCTCCCCCTTTCCCGAATAAGTGGTGGTGCATTCCATCGTTTTGCCGTTGACGGTTATGGGTCCGGCTTTTACCCGGTCGTCCCGCCGGGAGACACCGCCGGGGCAGCGCGCGGACAGGGGATCGGTGGTGAGCACTTCACACACGGGCTTGCCCTGCACGAAGAGCAGCTTTTTATCCTTGCCGTTCAACATGGAGATCTTTATCTTGCCGATTTCGCTGTCGATTTCGAAATCGCTCTTGAAAATGGTGTAGTTGTATTCAACGGTGATGAGGCCGTCCTTGCCGATGAAAAAATCGAAGGCGAAGGAGGGGGTCTCGAACCACATGAGGTCCTGCTCGGGAATGTTGCCGTCCAGTCCGTAAAAGAGCTTGTCCCGCTTCCGGTCGTAGTTCACCGTGTATATGTAGCGGACTTCCTTTTCGTTTTTCCAGACCGTGCTGATCAGCTTTATGTAGTTCCAGAACCTGGGGTTTTTCGATGATTCGGGCGTGGTGAACGATTCATGGATATCGCCGTCGATGGCGGTGGAGATAAAGCGCGCTATGGAAAGCTTGTGATCGCGGAAGGTTTGGAAAAAACGGTCGCTCGAAGCTTTATACATGAAGAATCCGAGGAGGAGCGCCACGGTAAAATTCAGGGCCATGAAGCCCAAGAATAATTTCATGCGAAGGCTTAATTTCATTGTGGAACCTCTATGATGAGGTTATCATGCTGCAAAGCCCGATAAAAATCAAGAGTTAAATTATTATTGCCGGTGGGGTATTTTCTTGATGCGGGGCCAAAAAATGATTTGATGGGATTTCCGGTTCCCTGTATAATGCGTGGATTGTGAGGGACCTGCCGGTACGGACCGTTATTCTAAAAAAGAAACAGGAAAAAGACATGAAATCATTGATCCGTTTTGGCGTATCGATTGAAGAGAAGCTGCTGACGCGATTCGACGAGCTCATCGAATCGAAGGGGTATGTCAACCGTTCGGAGGCGATCCGCGACCTTATCCGCGACCGGCTGGTTTCGGAGGATCTCTCCGACAAGAACGCCGAGTCCATCGGCACCCTCACCCTGATCTACAGCCATGACGTGAGGGAGCTCTCGGACAAGCTGAACGAGATCCAGCACCACAACCACCGCATCATCGTGTCCACGACCCATATACACCTGGACGAGCACAACTGCCTGGAAGTCCTCATCCTCCGGGGAAAGACGAAGCAGATCCAGGCCATTGCCGACAAGCTCCTGTCGATCAAGAACGTGCGCCACGGCAAGCTGACCTGCACCACGACGGGGTAAGAAACAATTTATTGATAGCTGCTTTATGTTGCAGCGGGAATGTACATGAGGGCTTGTATAAAAGGTCTCAGGGCCCGGCATTGCGCATCCGGGTCCTGAGGGCGAGTAATTTGGATATGTATTCTTGCACTCTTCTTATTTTATTTGAAACGTCAGGGTCGCCGCGTACATCTTTTCGTCATAGAGGCGCGTATCGGCCGGTGTTTCCTTGCAGCCGGTTTGTATCAGCCATTTCCCCTTCTTGCCGATTTTTATTTCTCCCATTCCCTGCTTGTTCGTTTTTATCGTTACGGCAAAGACATTGCTTTTCGATGAGTAGCCATCATAGGTTGCTTTTACCTCCATCTCCGCCGGTTTGCCCTTGAGCAGCACCTTGATCGGCAGGATGTCCCCTTTTTTCAGGGTCCCCGGGTCCTTGATGGGGATGATTTCGAGGTCCTGGCCGACAACTTTCGAGAACACGGTGCCCCCCGGCTTTTCCACGGTGATTATGGCCTTGCAAAACTTCCCGCTGTAAATTCCCTTTACGGCGTTCTTTACCTGGGTCTTGTTCTTACCCTCCACATGGCCGTCTGTGGTCTTGACCCAGTGGGTCCACTTTTTACCCGACACGGCCAGGTACGATCCGGCCTGGGCCAGCTTCCGGGAGCTCCGGTTCAGGTTGTTGCCGACCGCCGCAACGGGTATAACGGCTCCCGAGGGGGCGATAAGATAGCTCGGTGCCGTCCTGTCGGCAGGAACGAATTCCTTGTTTGATGACGGGAACGTGTGATCCGACGGATAGGCGCACTCCAGGGCCGATCCCTTCGCGACATTGAAATCCTTCATCTCGAACCACATGTCGTGGGCGCTCAACGCCACCGGCAGGGCGGTAGCCAGCATCAGCGCCGCTGTTTTAATCATCGTTGTTCTTTTTATTGTCATAGATTTACTCCATTTAGATATTCCCCTCCCTCGATGGGAGGGATCAGGGGAGGGTGATTATGGCGATGGCAGCTTCACCATCAATTTTTCACCCCCTCCTTTCCTCCCCCATCAAGGGGGAGGACTCGGCAGTTGCTAAAACTTCATTCCCACCGATCCCTCAAAGGAACGGGGCGCCCCCGGCGCCCAGGTATTGTAATTGCCTGTGTATCCGGCATAATACGTATTCAGGATATTCTTCGCGTCAAATCTGAACGTGAGGGGGTACTTCTCCGACTCCATGGTGTAGGTCAGGTAGAGGTCGAAGGTATTAAATCCCTTATAAATCGGGCCTGCTTCACCCAGCCCCATGGAGTAGACGCTGTTGAGATAGTAGAGGATGAGGGCCTTGGCCCATGTCCTTGTGCCGTACACATCCGTATACTGCGGTCCCAGCCAGTTCCACGCGAAACCGCCCCCAAGCCCGATGGGGGTGCTCCAGATGATCTCGGCCCCGGCCTTGTATTCCGGGATGTTGGGAAGGGGCGAGCCCTTGGTGAGCATGTTGCCGACATTGACATAATTCGTCGAGGCCCTGGTGCCCCAGAGCGGTATCTCCCGCACCTTGCTCTTCATCCAGGTGAAAGTGCCGTCCAGTTCAAGGTACTTCACCGGCATGATCTTGATGGTTGATTCAATGCCCCAGCGGCGTGTCGTTCCCATGTTGCCGTACAGTCCCGATCCCACCGGCTCTTCCTTTGCCTCGTTGGTGACGTCGATCATGTAGCCCGTTACGTCGGCCCAGAGGTATTTCTCGTAGGTGGCGGTGAGGCCCCCTTCATACTGCCAGATCTTCGACGGCGACAGGTGCTGCCAGGTCTGGTAGATGGTGGTGTCCGGCGGCATGATGAAGCCGTTGCTCGCGTTGGCCCTGAATCTGAGCACGTCCTTGACCAATTCCGATGTGAAGCCGAACTTGGGATTCACCGAGGTGTAATCTTTCGGATCGATGGTCTGGCGCCGCTCCTTTGATTTTATGAAGAGCTGTACGGGATTTGTGATGCTCGTCATGTCTTGCAGGTACATGGCGTTCTTGAAATTTCCCGCGAAAAGATCGGCCCGCACGCCGATAACCGGCGTAAAGTACTGGCTCAGGCTCCATTCGGTTTCCAGGAATAATCCGTGGGTCTGGAAGGTGGTGTATTTTTTCTGTGACAGGTTCTGCCTGATCCTGTCAAACGTGGCATACTGACGGTACACCGTACTGTCGCTGAAAAACTCATAGCCGAGTATCGCCTTCAATTTAATGTCACCGTACAGGGGCACGTCAATGTTTGCGTTGGCGCCGCTCCCGTACTTGCCGATGCGGTAGTCCTGCTCTGTTTGAGTCGAGGATCCGCTTTTATTGAACCGGGTCCACTTGGTCTGGAGGCCGAAGCCCCAGGCCAGTATTTTCACATTTTCGTTGAACGCGTAGTTTATATCGAGGCGCTCCGTGAACTGCCTCCGGTTGCCGCCGTCATTCTGTGCGAAATCATTGATGTCAACGGGAAGGGAGAGGATGTTAAACATGCGCTGCTTGAAGCCGTATTTCCTCATCCCCCACTGGGTCCGCGAATAATATCCCGGGGCGTTCCACTCGTCGCCGTGGGCCCTTAGAGAGAGGGTTATCTCCAGGTCGCTGGTCGGCCGGTAGGTGAACCGCGTGGAGCCGTTGCCGTAGAGCTGCTTTGAATTCTCCTGGAAGCCATCGGTGCGGTAGAACTGGACTGCCGTGTTGTTCGTCAGCTTGTCGCTTATTATGGTTTTTCCAATGGCGCTCTGGACATCCACCGTGTTCCAGGAGCCGTATTTCACGTTCCCGTGGATGTAATCCCCGCCTTTTTTGGTCAGGTACACGATGGTGCCACCCCGGGAAAAGTTGCCGTACAGGGCCGACGAGGGGCCCTTGTACACCAGGACCTTGTCGAGCTCCATCGGTATCAGGATGTTGGGGTCCGCGTATCCGCCGCCGTGGCCGTAGTATTCATTCAGGGGAATGCCGTCGAGGTATACCCCCATGTCTCCGCCGTGGACGCCGCTCTGGAATCCGCGTATGCTTATGGCGTTGGAGACCCCACCCTGGTCGTATTCATGCATCTTCACGCCCGGCACCATCTTGATGATATCGGCCGTGCGGGATATTCCCTTCTTTTCAATATCATTGGAATTGACGACATTGATGGTGTAGGGCGATTTCTTGATGAACTGCTCGCCCTTGACCACGATCTCCTTCAGGGTGATGTCGCCGCCGCCCTGCTTTTTCGCGGTATCGGCGTCCTTTCCTTCATCTTCCTGTTTTTTCTGCTCTTCGGCCTCCTGCTTTTTACCGGCCGGATTATCCTTTTTTTGCGCCCCCTGCTGCGGGTAAAGGACCGTCGCCGGCATCGTCACGCAGAGCGCGATGAATATCAAACGACTTGCCAACTTGATCATTAAATCCTCCTTTCCGGTGCCGATGATGGCACTAAAAAATTATCAGTAACACACTTTTTATGTAACATAAAATGTCAATACATATACTAAAAGTAACACGAAAAAAAATTATGTGTGAAATATGTTTGACATAAAAAGAACGGGGGCAATAGTGTCCATGCGGTCGGCGGGTCCACGGAAGAGTGGCCTGTCGCCGGTTTCAGCGCCGCGCCACTCGTATCAAATTACCATAAGATACATGGAGATTATTACTATGTTAAAACAAAAAATTATTATCGTGGCCATAATCGTCCTGGCTTCAATCAACACGGGGTCTCTTCTGGCCCACGGCATCACCCGCACCATCGAACAGGGAAAGGCGATGGTGATCAGGGCCTATTACGATGACGGGGAGTCCATATCCTACGCCTCCCTGAAAGTATTCGCCCCGGGGAATAAGGAAGTGGAATACCAGAACGGCCGCACCGATAAGAACGGCCGCTTCGCCTTTGTGCCGTCCGTGGCGGGGAATTGGCTGGTGCGCCTCGACGACGGCACCGGCCACGGCTTCGAGGAGCAGGTCAGCGTCGACGCCGCCATGGGCGGAAAGGCGTCGTCGCCGGTGCTGGTGAAATTCGGCCAGAAGGTGATCGTGTTCCTCCTCCTGGCCTGGGGCGGCGTCATGACGTGGCTCTATATCAGGAAGAGTTGGAAGGTATAGGACTTCCTTCGCGTTTTCCCGTTAACCTGCAGGAAGGGAGATGCGTATCAACTATTCATCCTTTTTTTATTCTTGACAATGAAAAAGAGTATCAGACATGTATCATAGCTTGATAATTAATACCAATGTGCCTCCGCCGCCAAAAGCGTGGGAGCATATCAATGATTATTAGCGGTTTTACCGCAAGTATAGTATCAATTGTCAGTAATTGCTCTTTAATATTTTGGGAGGAAGTCGGGTGAGAATCCCGCGCTGACCCGCAACTGTAATTCCGCCCCGGCGGATAAGCCAGAGCTTCCATAACTGAGATCTCCTCGAGGAATGGGAACCGGTGAGTCGGACTTCGATGTACGGTCATAGTCTGACACAGTCAAGCATGCCCTCGGGCATGCTTTTTTGTTTAACGCATAGGGCGCAATATAAATACCCGGATGATCGTGGTATGACAAGGATGAAGATGTATGGTTAAGAAAGCGGCTGCTTCATTTATGCTGATCGCTCTATCTATAAACGGTTATTCCGAGCACCATGAAAAAAAGAGATTGAAAATAGTATCCCTCGGACCGGCCATAACCGAGAACCTTTTTCTGCTGGGAGCCGGGGACAATGTGGCCGCCGATACCGTGTATTGCACCAGGCCGAGTGCCGCGAAAAACAGGGAAAAGATCGGCAATGTAACCATTGTCGACGTGGAAAAAATCTTGTCTCTGAAGCCGGACATGGTCATTGCCACGTCCCTGACGAACCCGGAGCAGATCGTAAAAATGAGGAACCTGGGCATAAGGGTGGAGGTTCTGCGTATGCCCCGAAGCTTTAATGAACTCTGCGATCAGTTCATGTATATGGGGCGGCTTGTGGGAAGGGAGCAATACGCGAAAAAGATAGTGGATGAGAATCGCGCAGGGGTTGAAAAGATAAAGGAAAGAACCAAACGGCTTGTGAAGAAAAAAGTGTTCGTTCAGCTTGGGGCCAATCCCCTGTTTACGTCCACCAGGGATTCTTTCGTCCATGACTATATCGATTTTTCCGGCGGCGTCAATGTCGCCGGTGGTTCGAAAACAGGGTTCTATTCCAGGGAAAAAGTCATCAGCGACGATCCGCAGGTCATACTTATCGTCACCATGGGCATAACGGGTGAACGCGAAAGGAACAACTGGCGGCGATACGCGACGATTGACGCGGTAAAGAACAGAAGGATTTATATAATCGATTCCTACGGGGTCTGCAGCCCCACGCCCGCAACGTTTGTACGGACGCTGAAGGAAATCGCCGAATACCTCCACCCGGATAGCAAGGTGAAAGATGGAAAGAAGGACCGATAAATGGATCCTGTGGACAGGAGCGCTGGCGCTGGCGCTCTGTTCAGTGACCGTGGTGGCGCTCTGCACCGGTTCGGCGGGAATATCGATGGGCGGGATCGTTCAGGTCCTGCTGGAGGGTAGGGGGAGCCCTGAATACTCCATAATCGTGGACGTGCGCCTGCCCCGCATAATTCTCGGAATCGTCCTCGGCGGCGCCCTGAGCGTCGCCGGCGTTCTGCTGCAGGGGCTTTTCCGCAATCCCCTTGTGGAGCCTTATACGCTGGGGATTTCCGGCGGCGCCGCCTTGGGTGTGTGCCTTAATATCGTTTTGGGACTCCAATCCCTGATAGGCGTCGTTTCGTATCCATTGTCCGGTTTTTCCGGCGCCGTCATCGTGATCATTCTCGTGTATTTTCTGAGCATGAAAAAGGGGCTTTTAAAAATAAACGGCATCCTATTGACGGGAGTTATGATAAGCTTCATCGCCTCCTCCCTTATAATGCTAATCATGGCTTTATCGCGTACGGAAAACCTCCACGGCATCGTCTTCTGGATAATGGGCTCCCTGGAAGAACCGAACACTTCCCTCATATTGCTCTCTTCGGTCGTATCGCTGGCGGGGCTTGGAGCCAGCTGCCTTTTCTCCCTGCAGCTCAACGCCTTTGCCGTCGGCGAAGAAGAGGCGTTCCATCTCGGCGTGAACACGGAAAGAACAAAGAAGTATCTTTTTTTCATTGCCTCGGTGTTAACGGGGGTGAGCGTTTCAGTGGCCGGCATCATAGGCTTTGTCGGCCTGGCGGTCCCTCATTTCGTGCGCATGTTCGTGGGGGGCGATCACCGGATTCTCATTGTCTGCTCCTATCTTGCCGGCGCTTCGTTTCTCGTGCTTTGCGATACCATAGCGCGCGGTCTTGTGGCGCCCATGGAGCTGCCGGTGGGAGTAGTAACAGGGATCATCGGCGGCATGCTTTTTGTGTACGCGTTGAATAAAAAAGGGGGCCTCCGGGGGTGATATGACCATGGTCAGGCTTGAGAATATTTCAAGCGGTTACAACGGGGAGGTCATTCTCCATGATATCGATTTGACCATAAACAGCGGTGAAATTGTGGGAATCCTGGGCCCCAACGGATCGGGCAAGACGACGCTTCTGAGGACGATCAGCCGGATACTGGCGCCATGTGCGGGGAAGGTGTTTTTCGAAGATAAAGACATGGCCCATTACGCCATTAAAGAGCTGGCGAAAAAAATAGCGGTCGTGTCGCAGGATGTCGAGGTTGAGCACATGACCGTGGAGGAATACGTTCTTCTGGGCAGGCTTCCCCATTACGGGAGCTGGCAGTTTTTCGAGACCGGAAAGGACCGGGACGTGGCGGCCACCTATATGAACATGACCGATATCATTCAATACAGGGAGAGGCAGCTTGACAGGATCAGCGGCGGAGAGAAGCAGCTGGCCCATATCGCGAAGGCGCTGGCGCAGCAGCCGCGGCTCCTCCTCCTCGATGAGCCCACCTCATATCTTGACATCACGCACCAGGTGAAGATAATGGACCTCATTAGAAAGCTCAACAGGGAATTGGGCATTACGATACTGATGGTGCTCCACGATCTCAATATCGCCAGTGAGTACAGCGACAGGCTGGTCCTGATGAATAATGGCGCAATAGTCAAGACCGGCGACCCCGATACGGTTCTCACCTATCAGAACATCGAAGAAGTGTATAAAACCAGGGTCGTGGTGAAAAAAAGCCCCGTGTCGGGAAAACCCCATGTGATGATTGTCCCCGGTGATATGGTTTAGCCTCTATGTTCGGTGAGGCTGATGAAACGATCCCTTCCGTGCCGGGAGATTACGGCGGATGGCACCGGGGCCGCAGCGATTACGCGGTATGGCTGATTCGGCTTGACGGCGACGGGATACAGCAAACCATCGAAGCCGCCAGGCTGCACATGGCCGATTATCTGCTCCCGACCTATGGCAGGCAGGGACATATCACGCTTTTTGTATGCGGCTTTTTGGCGAAGCGGCGCGATCATGATGACGATTTCACGGAAGAGCAGTTCCGTGACCAGGCGCGCCTGCTGAGGCACGCCGGCATAATGCCGTTCCGCATCGAGGTCGGCGCCATGCAAAGCTTCGCTTCGGCTCCCTTCCTGGAAGTTTCCGACCCGGAAGGCGGGATCGCGCGGGTCCGGGACGTCTTGACCCGGCACTGCCAGGAAATCGCCCGTGACGCATATATCCCGCACGTAACCATCGGGCTCTATTCAGGGGCTTTTCCCCGCGGAATCGTTGAAAAAAGAATGGCGTCCTTTCATGCGGCGCCACGGAGCGTGGAAGTCGGCCATGTCACCTTTGCCACCTATGGGGCGAGTCGGGTGGGTGGGCCTCTCACCTATCGGCATGAAGTCGAGCTGAGAGGGCCATTGTCATGAATCACGGCGTTTCCTTGCCTTATATCGATAATTACCCTATCTCTGACCATCAGCCACTGTTTTAATCCGCTCAAGGGAAAGATATTTTCTGTTTCTAAATTCCTCTCTTTTCCCCGGGTTGAAATGACTCACGGGGCGGTAGAATCCGGTTACGCGTGTGTATACCTCGCATGGGATGGATAGTTCCCTGTATCCCTGGAGATATCATCGCGTCATATCTCCTCCTGTGCCAAAAAAAATACGCCCCGAGGGCGTATTAGAATATAGAGCATAATAGAATGTTTCGTTCGACGGCATGAACCGAACATCTACTATTACTGATCCCTATCCTCGAGGATTGACAGCCTTGAGTTGATCTGGCTTGTTTATTTATCGATAATCATACGCGAATATATCTTGACAGTAACACGTTATATTATAAAATAGCACAATTCGAATAAGAACGCATCCCGCAATGCGGGACGCGCTCCAAGTAAAGGCGTAACCGATCCTTGAGACCCTGGAGGACTGAAATGAAACATGTACGGCTGTATGATGTGCGGGGTATTTATGCCGTGATTGCCGCTCTGCTGATCGGATTATTCGCGCCCATCCCTGTATACGCTCTGCACCCTCTTATAACCGATGACGCGGTCATGCAGGGCAAAGGCGTGTTCGAGCTTGAGCTCAACTACCAGTTCAGCCATGACCGGTACTCTGAAATAGCGCGGGAACCGAAGGAGGTGACCGAGAGCGGGCTTGAAGGGCAGTCCGTCTTCGGCAAGCGCCATGTGCGGGAGAATGTTCACCAGGCCGGGGTCGGCCTGGCCTACGGCGTCATAGACGCCGTCGATATCGCTTTCGCCGTCCCTTTTCAGAGCGTGTATTACCGGAACCGGCATTTTTACTATACCGGCCCCCTCCAGGGCCTGTACATGAAGCAAACCGAAATGGAAAACGGCCTCGGAGACATCAGCGCCGAAGTGAAATGGAAGATATTCGAGTACAAGGCCCTGAGCCTTGCGTTAAAGCCGGGGATCATCATTCCCACGGGGAATTGTTCCAAGGGTCTGGGCGCGGGAAAGTTCGGCGCCTATGGCTATTTCATCACGACCCTCGATCTCAAGATGGTCCTGCTGCACCTCAATATCGGCTATATCAGGAACCAGAACCGCATTAATGAGCGCGAGGATATCTGGCACGCGTCACTTGCCGGTGAGTTCTGGGTCGTTAAAGACCGCTTTCGCCTTGTGGCGAACATCGGCCTTGACCGAAACAAGGACAAGAGATCAAGGATCCATGACGCCTATCTCCTGGGAGGAGGGATACTCACCGTATCCGACAGCTGCGATCTCGACCTCGGCTTCAAGTATTCAATCCAGTCGAAGCAATGGGAGTCGCCCGGACCCGATTATTCGATACTGGCAGGCGCCACCATATGGTTCGGCTATGTGCCTAAAAGCGGCGCCGAGGTCAATGTGAAAGAAGGAGAGAAATAATCATGCACATACCCGACGGATATTTAAGCCCCCAGACCTATGTGCCGCTCTACGCGGTGTTCGCGGGATTCCTGGCGGCCGCGTTGCGAAAAGTGCGGCAGACACTTTCGGCTAAGAACATCCCCTACCTGGGCATGGCTTCGGCTTTTTCCTTTCTCATCATGATGTTCAACGTCCCGATCCCCGGCGGCACCACGGGCCATGCCGTGGGGGCCTCCATCGTGGCCCTGGTGCTGGGGCCATGGACGGCCGTGGTGGCCGTTTCGGTGGCCCTCATCATCCAGGCCTTTCTCTTCGGCGACGGCGGCATCACCGCCATAGGCGCCAACTGCTTCAACATGGCGGTGGTGATGCCCTTCGTCTCGATCCTCGTGTTCAAGCTTGTCCGCTGGAAGGCGGCCGGCGGATGGAGGGTCTACCTTGCCGCGTTCCTTTCCGGCTATATCGGCATTTTCGCGGCGGCCCTGGTCACGGCGGTGGAATTCGGCATCCAGCCCCTCATCGCGTCGGCGGACGGAAAGCCGCTCTACGCGCCCTACGGGCTGGAGATAGCGCTGCCGGCCATGGCCATCGAGCACCTGGTCCTCTTCGGCATCATAGAGGGGGTGGTGACCCTCCTCGTGCTCATCTACTTCATTAAAAACGACCGCGACAGCGTCTATGCCCTCGGGGAGGTGAAGTGATGAGCCCCTTCCAGAGAAAACTCCTGGCCATACTTATCGTCATGGCCGTCATCTCTCCCATCGGCGTGTATCTTCCGGCGCGGTTCAACGCCGGGGACGCCTGGGGCGAGTGGTCGACTGAAACCATCGAGAAAATGATCGGCTTCGTGCCGGTGAAACTGAAAGAGACCGCGGACCTGTGGAAAGCCCCGATACCGGATTACAACCTGGGGGATGAAAAATCCGGTTTCGCGATTCAGGCCCTATCCTATGTTCTGTCCGGTGTTTTTGGCATTCTCCTCTGTGTCCTGGTGCTGTTCGGCATCTCGAAATTGCTCGTAAAAAAGTAAGGTACCGGTGTGATAACCCATTGACCTTCCTTGATAAAACGATACGATCTATCGCGGCCATCATCAAATCGAGCTACGTGTACTGGGAGATGGCGGAGAAGGACGGCCTGTTCCAGAAACTTGATCCCCGCCTTAAGGTCATATTCATGTTATACTTTATAGTTATCGTCAGCCTTCTCCGAAGCCTGTATGCGGAGCTGGCCATATCGGCCTTTGTCTTCATGCTGATAGCCCTTTCCCGGCTGAATATATTCTACATGTATAAACGGATCATCGGTTTCGCATTTTTCTTCGGCTTTCTCATCGCCCTGCCGTCGGCCTTCAACGTGATCACCCGCGGCGAGATCATTCTGCCGGTGGCGGCGCTGCCGCGCTCCTATCAATTCTGGATATACTCGATTCCGAAAGAGATCGGCGTCACCGGGGAGGGCGCCTTCGGCGTGGCCATGCTGACCCTGCGGGTGGCCAATTCCATAGGCATCTCCCTCCTGGTCATCCATACCACGCCCTTTTTCGAGATCATCAGGGCCCTGAAGGTCTTCCGCGTGCCCGACACTTTTCTCATGATCATCATCCTTACATATAAATACATTTTCATTTTCTCGAAAACGGTCGAGGATATGTACCTTGCCATGAAGAGCCGCCTGGTCGGCGTCGCTGACAGCGCGGCGGTCAGGGATCTCATAGCGGGACGCATCTTTTTTCTTTTCAAGAGATCGCAGCTGCGCTATGAGGAGACGTACCGGGCCATGGTGAGCCGCGGGTTCGCCGGGGATATCGAGCTTTACAGCTTCAGGTCTTTCACCGCGCGGGACGCGGCCGCCGGCGTTCTACTGGCGGCGGCAGGGGCAGTTATATTGGTGATAGGGATAATATGATTAACCGTGATACCCTCACCCGCGCTCTGCGCACCCTCTCCCATGAAGCGTGGAAAAAAGGAGAGGGTTTCCGCGTTAAGGGTCTTTATCAAGGCTCCCCTTCTCCTTTCTTCAGTTCTTAATGGGAGAAGGGGGAGGGGGATGAGGGCATATACTGGATCAGGAAATAACAACACCATGAAAATAATTGAACTCGAACACGTCTCCTACAGCTTCTACGACGTCGTGCCGGCCCTCTGCGACGTGAGCCTATCCATCGAGGAGGGCGCCATGGTCGCGGTCATTGGCGCCAACGGCAGCGGCAAGTCGACCCTGCTCCAGGTCATGGACGGCCTCATCCATCCGAAGGAGGGCGTTGTGCGTTTCCGCGGTGAGGAGGTCACGGAGAAGAGGCTCCGGAACCGGGAATACCAGCGTTTTTTCCGGGAGCGGGTGGGGATGGTGTTCCAGAATTCGGACGTGCAGCTCTTCTGCCCCACGGTCTTCGATGAGCTGGTGTTTGGGCCCCAGCAGCTGGGTCTCCCGAAAAACGAGGCCCTCCGGAGGGCCTCGGAAACGATGGAAATGCTCAATATCGAATACCTGAAGGACAGGCCCACCCACATGCTTTCCGGCGGCGAGAAGAAGCGGGTGGCCATAGGCTCGTCCCTGACCATGAACCCCGAGGTGCTTCTCCTGGATGAGCCGGCCAGCGGCCTGGATCCGAAGACGGAGTCATTTCTCACGGACCTGATCATATCCCTGTCGGAATCGGGGAAGACGATAGTTATCGCCACCCATGACCTCGAGCTGGTGGACCATCTCCAGCCGAAGGTTGCGGTCATCAGCGAGGAGCACCGCGTCGAGAGGATCGGCACCGTGGACCAGATCCTGAAAGACCAGGACCTTCTGGTAAAGGTCAACCTGGTCCACGAGCACCGGCACCGCCACGGCGCGAAGGTGCACTCGCACCTCCATTCCCATTATTTCTTCCATGACCATAAGAAAACCCACACCCATGACGGGCATACCCACAGCCATGATGGACAGGATCACGGTCATAAACATGAAAAGCCTCATCGCCATGATAAGGGAGGCAAGCGTTAGAATGCATGTCCCTGCATAAGATTCCCCCGCCGACCGCCGGCTTCGTTTTCCAATTGTAAAAATACTGTCAGAAAACCTCGAAACCATTTTTCAATGCGCATTTTCCAATCAAATTATTTTTGACTTGAGAAAAAAGCCGGGATGGTGTAATGGTTTACGCAGGGTGTAGTTTGTTGTTTCGCAAATCGGGGGTGCCTATGTATTCAAAGAACAGCCATGAGCTGTGCGATTTTGTTTTGCCAAGATATCATGTGGCGACACAATCATATATCCATTCAAGAAGCGCCTGGGTAATAGAAATTGACGTGCCCGCCTTGAATTTCACCAAGAGACAGTGCGAAAAGATAATTGAAAAGTTCAGGGATATCGCCGGGCGCGGCGGCGTGGTGAGCGTCCGCAGGCCCTGCGATTATATCAGGGGAACAATGCTGCCCTGGGCCGTTGACAGGATGGACGGGAAGGGCGTCCTCTATAACGACTCCTTGTTCGAATAATTTCCCGCGACTTTTTTCTTGACAGGCGGCGCACCCGGCTGTGTAATTCCTTCACTTCTGCAGCTTGATCTCGTTGACATGATTTCATTCTCCCGGTGCGGGAGCCATGCCCTTCGGCCGCGATCCGACCGAAGCATCCGTGCCGCCAAGGGGCGTGTCGCGGGAACAGGCGGTAATGCGGCGTAAATCCGGGGGAGTGTGACCATGGGCAGGCTATTCACTATACTTGTTGCGGCCGCCGTCATGACGTGCTGCGGCTGCTCGGGCTGTCACTGGCCGAAAGGCAACAGGGGGAACAGGAACCTGCTGTTTTCAGCGTTATTGCGCAATGCCCCGCTGGCCAATTCCTGCAGGGCTAATTTTCCCGGGGCCATCACCGCCTGCGGCGCCGCGACTTATTACGTGGATTTCGACGGCGGCAATGACGCCAATGACGGCAGGACCGCGACAACGCCGTGGAAGCATTGCCCCGGAGACGATAACGCTACCGGGATCCCGGCGACAACCACCCTCCAGCCGGGGAACATGGTCGTCTTCAGGGGCGGGGTCCGGTACCGGGGAAGCATCACCCTCCAGAGCGGCGGCGCCGCCGATAATCCCATCGTGTTCAAGGGCGACTGCGCCGGGTTCGGCAGCGGCCAGGCGGTCCTTGACGGATCGGAGCAGCTCACGGGATGGACCGCGTGCAGTAACGCCTCCGACTGCGGCGGCAATCCGAACTGGGGCGCAATCTATCACACGACGATTCCTGCCCAATACGGCGTAACCCCCTTTACCGCAAACCTCCATGAGAACGGCGATTTCCTCTGGGTGGCCCAGGAGCCGGACCAGCCCGATCCCTATTTCTGGGACGAGGTTGATAACTTTTACGTATTGCCGGTCGGTGCCATGGCCACGACGTCCCTGGTTGATACGGCCAACTTGAACCAGGCCGACTCGAGCTACTGGAACAACTCCTCCGTGGCCCTCTGGATCAATCCGAACATCGTGGTGGTGAGGGATATCCTGACCTATGATCCGGCGGCGCACCGGATCACCTTCGCAAGCGTGGGCGGGGGAGGCGTATACACGGACCGGGAGACCGGCTACGCCATATTCAATTCGATCCACGCCCTGGACGAGGCCGGGGAATATTACATTCATCCCGTCGCCAACGGGGACGGCAGCCATACGGTATACCTATGGCCGAATAACGCGGCAAATCTAGGCACGGGCATATCCGTTTCGGCGCGCTCCTTCGGCATCGACCTGGCCGGCGTGAGCAACGTCGTCATTGAAGGATTCACCGTGCAGAAATTCAGCGGCAACGGCCTCACAGACGGGGTCGGCATCGGCACCGTAAGCCTGGCCTACAGGGACCGGAGCAACATCACCATCCGCAACAACACCATACGGCACAATCGCAAGGGAACCGATTCGGGGTACGGCGGGATCTACCTGGGCAACTGCACTGAGTGCCTGGTTGAGAACAATACGGTCGTGGAAAACGTGAGGCACTCCGGGATATTCCTGGGCGGCGGGAGCTGCTCAGTCGTGCGCGGCAATACCGTAACGCGGGCGGGGTCCACCAGCATCAGGTTCTACGGCGTGACGTGTTCGCAGATCGTGGGCAACACGGTCAATGAAAGCAACGGGAGCCATGCCAACGGCATCACCCTGTACCTGTCCTGCAACACGATCCTGGTGGCGCGGAACCGGGTGCTGGACTCCAACAGCCCCATCACTTTCCAGGACAGCGGGAACCTTTTCTTCGTGCGCAATCTCATAGACGCGGCGGACCGCGGCAGCAACGTCAACGAATGGCCCCCCGCCCACACCGACGGGTCCTTCGGGACCATATCGTTCCTGAACAACACCCTGGTGCGCAACAACCGGAACGCCTCGCTTAACATAGGGACTTACGGAGCCAGTCCCTATGTATCGGTCAATAACATAATCGACGGCGGCGGAAGCGCCGGCGAGGTCCGTCGCGACTACAATATCTACACCGGGCTCTCCTGGAGCCAGGCCCCCTCCTACGGCTGGTCCCTGGGGGCCCATGAGTCGGTGGTCACCGATATGGGATCCCTCTTCATCGATCCCGGTAACGGCGATTTTCACCTGGCTGCGGGAAGCCCGGCGGTCAACGCCGGCACGGATATCACCGGGCTGCTTCCCATGATCAGCTTTCCATTCTTCAATTTCTGGATCGATATCGAAGGGAATCCCGTGGCGCCGGGGAGCGCAGATATCGGAGCCTGCGAGAGGCAGTGAGGAAATACGCGCGGCCCCTATCCTGTGTACTCACGGCGCAGCTGTCGTGGCGCTGACCGTGGTCGAAAAATCCGACATCCCGTCGTTATTGACGGCCGCAACGCGGTAGTAGTAGGTTGTGCCCGGGGACAATCCGGTGTCAGAGTAAGAAACGGCGTTAGCGCCGGTGATGGTTATGGTTGTGAAGGTCGAGCCGTCCGGGGAGCGCATGATCCTGTAACCGATCTCCTGTCGGGTGAGGTCCATCCAGGTGAGGCCTATGGCCGTCGTTGACTGCGCCGCGGCCCGCAGGTTTCCCGGCGCGCTCAGGTTACCGTTGGCCTGCGTCATCGGCTCGGCCACGGCCGCTCCCCTGTTGTCGGTCTGGCCGGTGTCATTCAGATTGTTATCCTGCCACAGGGCCCAGCCGGGGCCGTGCTCGACATAGGCCAGCCATCCTGAATAGGGGTCGAAGCGATTGTTAACCGCCCAGAGGTGCTTCCCGTAAGCGCCGTTGTCCCTCTCCACGGCCAGGTTATATCCGTAACCGGCCAGGAGGTTTCCCTCTATGTAAATATTGTCTATGAAACAGTTGCTCCATGTGGCCTGCAGAAAGACCGGACCCGTGGCCATGAGTGAAACGGGATTGGTAAGGATATAGTTGTTCCTGATAAGGGCCAGTGACCCGGTATAGTCCCTTATGGTGAAGCCGTCCTGATGGGACTGGCCGCTCCCCAGGAACCATTCCCCCTGCACCAGGTCATGGATAAAAGTGCCTTCCATCGTGACCGGCTCCTTCCCGTAGAAGGCTACGCCGCTGGCCAGGCCGGTGATGTTGCACAGAAGAACCTGGACGTTGGCGCAGCTGACGGCGATGCTGCCGCAGGCCGGATTGGTGCCGTCCCCGTTAAGGGGAATGGCGCTGCCATCGATATCACAGTTCCGTATGATGTTCTGCGCCGCGCCTGCGCCGCGGAGGAGGGGCATGCCCCTGCCGATCGACAGGGGGTGGAAGTAACAGCGCTCAAAGGTGATACCGCCGGCGGAAATGTCGATACCGCCCATTTCAATGCGCTGTCCGGTCATGATCGTGCCGGCCGGAACGTACCACGTGCCGTATTGGACCTGGTCAGCCGGTGGATTGTAGAGATCCAGGGAATTTCTGTCGGCAATTCCCGCGCCAGCAAGACCGGTGTTGGTCCCGTTGAGCTGCCATCCTTTCAGGGAGGTCGCCGGTGGAGGCAGCGCCGGCGGCTTTGACGGCTCTCCTGTAACCGCTGTATCGAGTATCAATGATATCATTATGTTGGAGCGCTTTTCATGGGCCTTCTTGTCGACGCAGGAAATCGTCCCGGTCAGCAATACCAAGCATGAAACGAAGACTGATATTATTTTTATATAAAGGCCTTTTGTCGCCGCCGGTGCCGGTTCGATCATCATCAAAGACTCCTCCGCGCATCACGTTTCATATTCTTCAATCCAACCGGAGCAGCATAGATTTGAGATATTCCGTCTCGGGGCAGAAGAGGCTCACGGGGTGGTCGCAGGGATGGCCGTGCTTCCCGATGATCGACGCCTTCCGGCCGGCGTCCGCGAAGGCCTCGAAGACCACCATCTGGAAGAGGTTCATATCGATAAAGCGCGAGCAGGAGCAGGTGAGGATCGTCGCGCCCGGCGGGCACCGCAGGGCCAGCTGCAGGTGAAGGTCCTTGTACCCGCGGCAGGCCCTGTCCACCGAACCCCGGTTCTTCGCAAGGGCCGGCGGATCAAGGATGATGAGGTCCGCGTCGGGCCGTACGTCCCGGAGGTACTGGAAAATATCGGCTTTGATGAATTCGGCCGGGACCCCGGCGCGGTTCTGCTCCATGTTCTTCCGTGCCAGGTCCAGCGCCTCCGCCGAGGAGTCCACGGAAGTGACCGATGCCGCGCCCCCCAGGGCCGCGGCCACGCTGAAGCCGCCGGTGTAGCTGAAGAGGTTCAGGACCTTCCTGCCCCGGGCCAGGGTCCGCGCCAGGGAGCGGTTGTCCCGCTGGTCCAGGAAGAACCCGGTCTTCTGCCCGGCCCTCACGTCGACCAGGAGGGACATGTTGTTTTCCTTGATTAAAAGTTCTTCCGGGGTTTCGCCGTAAAGCTGCCCCGACGACGGCCCGAGGCCTTCGAGGCCGCGTCCCTCGTGGTCGCTCCTCTCGTAGATGCTCGCGGGCTTAATCTCTTCCAGGATGATTTTTGCGATTGTGTCCTTCAGCCTGTCCATGCCCAGGGTGAGGCACTGGAGCACCAGGTGGCCGCCGTAGGAATCGACGATCAGGCCCGGAAGGAAGTCACCCTCGGAGAAGATGAGGCGGCACGAGTCGGTGTCATGGAGGAGGGGGTTGCCGGCGCGCCTTGCCACGGCTGCCCGCACCAGCTCAAACAGATAGTTATCGGTGAATTCCTCCTCCCCGAAGGAGAGCATCCTCACCGCTATCTGGGTCCTGCCGTTATAGTAGCCGCACCCGAGGCGAGTTCCGTCGGCTTTGCGCACCGATACGATCTCGCCGTCTTCGATAGCGGGATCCTTTTTCCCGATGGCGCCGGAAAAAACCCAGGGATGCCTTCTGAGAAGGGCCTTTTCCTTGTGCTCCTTGAGCCGTATCGTTTTCATGTCCCAATCTGCCGTGCCGGGTGAAGTAATAGTTTTTTATGTGGTATATGGTCAGGGTATGATGTCAATTCAATTATGGTGAATGCTCTGGCTTTATGGACCCTCACCCCCAAATCCCCTCTCCCATTAAGAATTGAAAAAAGGAGAGGGCGCGCCGGAGGCGAGGTGAGGGTATGATTACAGACAGGGCGCGGCCAGGACATTAATTCCGCTAAAAGATATCACATTTTATTCCGATCTTTTTAATTGATCGGTCGCGAAATTATTATATCTTAATTATAGGGACCCGGTTGGATTTGCTATGAATGAAGCCCATTATGAAACATTCGTCCATGACCACCAGGATGAGATCGTGGCCAAGATCAAGGAGCTCGACAATTTTCAGGATGCCGATATCGCCATTCTGAAGGGGCAGATATTGAACGGCCTCAATATCCGCAAGCACATGCCCGTCGTGCCCTTTGAGGAGATCAAGCAGCTCATGGTGGGATATTTTGCCATCAAGTTCATCGAGGATGAGCTGGGCTTCGAATTTTAACCGGCGCCGTTAACGCCTTTTCTGGACAGAATTAATAATTTGCATTAAAAAATAAAAAAGGATATCCGCTGGACGTTTTAGAAGTTACGCGTTTCTCATACTGATCGGACGGTTTTAAGTATATAATTTCTTGACGTAGAGTTTGGCTCTCATACTATTAGTACCATGAAATTCCTGTTTCTCACTGCCCTGTTCATAGCAATCCAGACGTCAGTATTCATACATCTCTATTGCCTGTTCAACTACATCTCATCCAAGCAGATGGTCTACTTCAGGTACTTCATGATCACCGCTGTTACCAACATGCTTCTGAGCATTGCCATGGCGGCCATTGTCATGCTGGACCCGAAAATACTGAAAGGCGTCAAGCTCGACATCATCTACATCCTCGAGGCGGGACTGATATTCATCTACATGATGAGCATCAAGGTGCGCATTATCGTGACAATCGTCAAGCGCGTCCGCGACCCGAAGAACTATCACTTTTCGCATTTCGGCAAAAAGATCTACAATACCAGCGTCGTTAACTTCCGCGAAGTGGCTATCTTTTTTATCACCTTCCCCTTTACCCTCATAGCGGGCGCGTATTTCGTGGTGAGAGTCATGAGAATGTAGCGCCTGTGGCGGGCGCCTCAGAGGACGATCCGCTCCGACCGCACCGGAACCTTGAAAAAAATCGTACCCAGCCCGTCGAAGAGCTCCGCGGGGTCCGTGGTGTAGAACCGCACCGATCCGCCGCGGGAGCAGCGGCTGTCCATGTCCGGGTGGCGCTTCAGGTAGTCGATGAGGCTGTCGGCCACGATCTGGTCCTGGGCAATGACCGTAACGCCGGGCGGCGTGAATTTTCCGATGACATCCGAGAGGAGCGGGTAGTGGGTGCACCCCAGGATGATGGTGTCGATGGCGGGATCCGCCTCCAGGAGGCGGTCCATGTTTTTCCGCACGAAGTATTCGGCGCCCGGCCCTGAAAGCTCGTTGTTTTCCACCAGCGGGACCCAGAGGGGGCACGCCTCCTGGGTCACGGTGACATCGGGGAAGAATTTCGCGATCTCCAGCAGGTACGACCCTGAGCTGACTGTGCCCATGGTGCCGAGGATGCCCACATGCCTTGTTCTTGTCATGGACCCGACTATTTCCGCCGTGGGACGGATGACGCCCAGGACGCGGCGGTCCCGGTCGATGACCGGGAGGTCCTTCTGCTGGATCGTGCGGAGGGCCCGGGCCGATGCGGTATTGCACGCGATAATGACCAGGGGGCACCCCATCCGGAAGAGCTTCTTCACCGCCTCAAGGGTGTAGGTGTACACGGTCTCGTAGGAGCGCGAGCCGTAGGGATTGCGGGCGTTGTCCCCCAGGTACACGAAGTCGTGCTCCGGGAGCTTCCGGACGAACTCCTTCAGGATCGTCAGGCCGCCGTATCCCGAGTCGAACACGCCGATGGGATGGTCCGCTTCTTTCTTCATTAAAATGAGGTAAAACAGCATACCGCTGCTGCTGTCAAGCACTAATGGTCCCGACAGGCTCGGGTAAAAATTCGCCGGCATCTCCTCCGGCGGCAGGAAAAATATTGACATATGCGTCGAGGGCCTTTTGATTGTTACAATTTGAAAATCTTTATATTTGAGGATTGGCCCGTGAACCGTTTCCCGGTCATTGTCATGGCGATTTTTATGGTGCTTCCCGGCTCCGGTTGTTCCGACGCCCGGGAGGTCAGCATCTCCTTCACCGGCGATATCATCATGCATATCCCGGTCAAATCGTCGGCCCAGGCGCGCAACAAAACCGATGGCGCCGGGAAGAAGTCGATCAACAACAACGGCTATGATTTTCTCTACGAAAGGATACGGCCGGTCCTGAAACAGTCGGATATCGTGGTGGGCAACATGGAATTTCCCGTGTCGCCGCCGTTCCAGAGCAAGCCGCGCTATTTCAACTGCCCCCCGGAAGGAATAGCCGCGATGCAGTGGGCCGGTTTCAACCTGGTGACCATCGGCAACAATCATCTCCTGGACCAGGGCAATGACGGCGTGGTGAATACGATGCGCTACCTGGACCGGTACAGGATGGATTATATCGGCGTCGGCGAAAACGAGGCAAGGGCCCGCGCCGGCGTCGTGAAGACCGTCCATGGGATGCGGGTCGGGTTCCTGGGATACGCCGGGTACCTGAATTTCCCCAGGCCGCGGAACGCGAAGGGCTTTTACCTGAACTGGCTCTATGACGATGACAAGGTCAAGAAGGACATCGAAGAGATGCGGAGGAAATGCGACTACCTGGTCATGGTGGCCCATACCGGCATCGAGTATAATACGGTGCCGCGATCGAGCGACGTCGAGCTGTTCAAAAAATATATCGACGCCGGGGTGGACCTTGTGGTGGCCCATCATCCCCATCTCCTGCAGCCGTTGGAAAAGGTCATGGCCTCCGACGGAAGGGACTGCTACGTGTTCTACAGCCTGGGGAATTTCGTCTCGAACCAGAGCACCAAGGCCGAGGCCTTTTTCGAGGGCGCGCCGATCACCACGCGCGATTCCGTGATCGTGCGCTGCGTCCTGAAAAGCGGCGGTAAGCGGCCCGCGGCAAGGTTTGAGCTTGTGCCGGTGTACACGATCAATATTATCGAGGCCGGCACCGGGCTTCGGGCCATACAAACCGTCTCGATAGACCGGGAAATCGGCGAGCTAAAAAAGCGCCGCGCAACCGCCGACGCGAAAGAAAAGGTTGACATAGAGAGGCAATTACAGAATCTGTACCAGAAATTCAAGGCAATCAGGATTGCCCTTTTCCGGGGCAAGAACATCAAAGAAGCGACAATTTCTACTACCAGTGGTGGCTATGAGTGATAAGCTAAAACTTTCCAAGCGCTCGATCAAAGGGTTTGATATTATCGATGTCAGCGGCGATATCTCCCCAGAGGCGTCGAAGGATATCGTAAAATTCGTAAAAAAGGCCGTGTCCGGCAAGGACAGGGATTTGTATTTTAACCTCGATGGCGTCAAGCACATGAACAGCTCGGCGCTGTCCGTCATCGTTCAGATGGTGCGGGACCTGGCGTCGAAAAAGGTTACCTGCTATTTCATGAACGTGAACGAGAAGATCATGACCCTCGTGAAGGTTGCGGGTCTCCATAACTTCTTCAAGTTCCTGATTGACGAGGCGGCCCTCCTCGACAAGATCGAGAAAATGGACAAGGAAGCGAACGCGTAGGAAGGCTTAGCCGGCTCCTCAGAGCAGCCTGGCGCAGAGCTCCCGCGTCATGGCGGCGCCGGCCGAATCTCCGGCGACGGGCGGCTCGGTGCCGGTCATGGCACAGTAGGGCAGGATCTCGCGGAGCGCCCGCTCCGGGAGGCGTCCATCCATGAGGCTTCGTGTCTCGCCGGCGAGATCATCGATCACGCCGCGCAGGGTTTCCTCCGTGAAGCCGAGCTCCCCCTTTTCGTTGTACAGCTTCATCTCCCTGTAGAGCACCACCGGCGTTCCCCCGTACGAGGCAAAGACCTGCATCCCGTTGCCGGGCCCGTCCGATTCCATGACCTCTATGATGGCGATCCTGTCAGCGCCAAGACCGAGGCGCTCGGCGATCATTCCCTTTTCGAGCTCGGCCAGGCCGGTATCAAGGCGGGAGATGAATATCTTCGCCCCGCTTATAGACGGACCGGCTGTTCCGGAGAACATCATGGCGCCCGGGACCTTTTCCCGGGGATAGAGCCTCGATTCCATGGAGCCGCCGCCGGAGCCGTGGAACCCGAAGCGGCGCAGGGTAAGGCTCCCGTACAGGCCCGCCTGCTCAAGGGCGCCCAGGAGCGTTTCCTTGACGAAGGCCGTGGGACAGGAGAAGGGGGAGTGGGTGACGCCGCCCAGCTCCAGGATGGAGCGGAAATCGCCATGGAACAGGGCGGGCATCATGAAGAGGAGCAGCTCCACGGCGGAGGACAGCCGGTCCGATTCGAACCGGAACCTCCCCGGCCCCAGGGGGCGCGGCTTAAAGAATATCGAATCGGCATCGACGGCGATTTTGCCGGCCCCGGATTCAGCGGTTATCCGGACAATATCCTCGAAGATGGGGCGAAAATCCCGGTTTTTTTCCAGGAAGGCCGCCCCGCCTCCGATAGTTATCGGTGCCTGCTTTAACAGCGCCAGCGCCAGGGCCTGGCGGATGATGATCCAGTCAGGGCCGGGAAAATCAATATCGATTGTTGCCATTTCCTCTGAAAACCTCCCCTCAAGGATCGGCCCGGCTGATAAAAAAGCCAGCTTTTTTTGTATTCGCGGACAATCCCCGGCAGAGTAATCAGGAAAATGCTGAAACATGTTGACAACGGGCCCCTCCGGTGGTAAGAGTAATGTTGCCAGGAAATAGGGGGCAGAAAACGTCAGGACCTTATCGTATGGCCTGTATACATAAAAAGCAACGTTCTGCAATGGGGAAACTGGTGACACATGATCAAGAACACACAGCGTTATACCGCCGTTTCTACTATAATATACTCCATTGCCTGTGGATCGCTGCCGCCCTGTCGTCTCTGGCCCTGCCTATCTGCGGATGCTCACAGAGGGCTCCCCATCAGCCTGTTGCCGTCAAAGGCATTATGGACCTTTCCGCGTGGGATTTATCCTCCCGGGGCACTATCGATCTTGACGGGGAGTGGGAATTCCACTGGAACCGCCTTTTCACGCCTGATGATTTCAGGCTGCAGCCGCGGCCGGGTCCCGTTGAATATATGTCCATGCCGCGGTATTGGAACGGTCAGACCATTGCGGGGCAAAAGCTTCCCGGCCATGGCTTCGCCACCCTGAAGCTCACGGTGAGGCTGGGAGGCCGCAAAAACATAGTGGCTCTCTATGTGCCGCAATTATTTACGGCTTATCGTCTCTGGTGCAACGGCAGGCTCCTCACGTCCAATGGAAAAACCGGGACCGACAGGGCCCATTCGGTGCCGCAGTTCCTTCCCCGCATGATCATTTTTGTCGCTGACAGTGACACCCTTGAGCTGGTGCTCCAGATCTCGAATTTCCATCATCCCAATGGCGGCATGTGGACGTCGATCCGGCTGGGTAACGATACGCGGCTCGTCAGCGAGCGGCGTCATGTCGCCGGGTTCAATTCTTTCCTCCTCGGCGGCCTCCTGCTGATGGCGCTCTATCATATCGGCATTTTCCTGTTCAGGAGACAGGACCGCGCTTCGCTCTTTTTCGGGATCCTCTGCCTGGTCATGGCGGTGCGCGTTCCCTTCGAGGGTGATCGCTTGATAATAACCAATCTTTCCTGGCTGAGCTGGGAAATAAGCCAGAAGATTACGTATCTCACGTTTTTAAGCTCCGCATTCATCACCAACCTGTATCTATACTATCTCTTCCCTGATATTTATTCCCGCAAACTGGTGCGGATCTCCACCGTTATAGGCGTGGTATTCTGCCTTTCAGTCCTGGTGCTGACGACGCAGTACTATTATTATACGCGGTACCCCAATTACGCGAACATGCTCTTCTGGATGCTCTACGATATGTATGTGATCGTTCGGGCCGTCATGATGAAGAAGGAAGGAGCGGTGTACCTGGTCGGCGGTCTGCTGATACTGCTGCCCCTGGTCTGGATCGATATACTCTATTACGACAGGGTGATCGATTTCGGCAATGTCAGCATCTTCGGCGTTTTCGTTTTTACCATGTCCCAGGCGCTGCTTCTCTCCGAGAGGTCTTCAAAGGCCTATTCGAGGATCGAGATGCTTTCTTCGGAAAAAGCGCATCTCTTCGCGAGCTCCATCGATATCATTTCGTCGATCCTGCTGGCAAGCTCCACCAGGCTCTATGAATTCACCCAGAACGTCACGCGGATCGCCGTCATGGTGGCGCGCGCCGCCGGGATTTCCGCCGACGGCGTGGAGGAGATACGGATCGCTTCCCTGCTCCACGATATCGGGATGGTGGGTGACCCGGAGGAAATCGCCGGCAAGCCGTACCGGATTTCGGACACGGAGAGGCTCGTCGTGGAGAATCATCCGCGGAAGAGCATCGAGATCATCGCGCACCTGAAGGAGCTGTCCGGGGTCAGGATGATAATCGCCCAGCACCATGAGCGGTATGACGGGAGCGGGTACCCGTCCCGGCTCCGGGGAACCCAGATAACCGCCGGGGCCAGGATCATCGGCCTTGTGGACGATTTTGTTTCCATGCTCGGCAGGCGCGAGTTCCAGACCGAGGATAAGAAGGAAAGGATTACAGCAGAGCTTGCCCGGCAGAAGGGGGCGCTCTATGACCCCGAACTCGTCGACGTGTTGATCCGGCTCATCGAGAGGGAGAACCTCGTATACATCATTAACGAAAATGATATCCGCTACACCAGGAATGGTGATGTCGCCGAGTGGATTTTCCCCAGCAATGTCAACTTCGAGATCTCCGTCGTCGAGAAGATCATGGCGGTGATGAAGCAGAGTGCCGATGTTGACGACGAGACATCGTATCTCATTGAATTCGGACTGGGGGAAGTCATCAGGAACGCCGTCATCCACGGCAACAAGTACGACGAGTCGAAACAGGTCACCGTGAGGTTTTCGGTCAGGGAGCGCGACGGCGGGAGGGCGCTCGAATTCAGGGTCGCCGACCAGGGGGGCGGCATGGATTACACGCGCTACCATCATTTCAAGATCAGCAGGGTCAAGCTGTACGAGATCGTGCGGGAGATGAAGCAGCGCATTTCATCCCTGGAGAGCGCCCCGTGCAGGGATGCCTTCAATGATACGCACAAAAAACTGCAGGATTTTCTGCTGGACTATTACATCAACTACAACCAGTACCGCCACATCGATTCCCCGGAGAAGACGGGCGGCATAGGGCTCATCCACGTGATGCAGACTTTCGACAATGTTGATTTCCGCCAGATCGTGGAGAATAACACCCTCCGCGGCATGGAGGTTGTCCTGGAAAAATTCATCGATTGACGGCGGCCCGTCACGGAATCAATGGACCGTCCCGATCCTCTCCGCGCGCATCTCGCAGCTCTGCGGGTCGATGGACATCCACCGGAACACGATCTTGCCGATAATATTCTCCGACGGCACGAATCCCCACACCCTGCTGTCGGAGCTGTTGTCCCTGTTGTCGCCCATGGCGAAATAGCTGTTGGCCGGGACCGTTTTCTCCTTCATGTCGTCGAGGAACGTGGAATGACTGGAATGCTGCACCCGGTACGACAACGAGCCGAGGCGCTCTTCATAGGTTATGATATCCCCTGATTTCCCCACGAGCCGCAGGTCCAGGGCTTTTCCGTTCAGTATTATTCTTTTATCCCGCACCGCGATCCTGTCACCGGGGACCGCGATGACCCGCTTGGTGTAGCGCACCGATTCGTCTCCCGGATACCTGAAGGCGATGATGTCGCCCCGCGCCGGCTGGCGGAAATGTACGATGTCCGTTTTCGTGAAGGGGATCTTCAGGCTGTAGGCGAGCTTGTTGGAATAGAATTTGTCCCCTTCCAGGATGGTCGGGTTCATGGAGCCGGTCGGCACCGAGTAGTTGCCGAAGACCGATGCCCTGAGAAGAACGAGAAGAAGAATGAACATGAAATTATTGATGAAGGCCCTGCCGGTGATTTTACTGAACAGCGTTTTTAACATGGGGATTCTCCTGGCGCGATGATCAATACAGATATGTGAACGATATGCGGGAAAATGTTACAAAGGCCGGATTAGAAGAATGATGAAAATAGCAGATTGGTTTATAAGGTTTTTTAATCCGAAACCCGTTTCCTTTATTGATAATCAAATTAATAGTGATTATATATAGGAAAATGAACAAAGGATATGCTGCGTATGATTTCAATTATATCAAACAGGATGGTAATTATGAAAAAATATCTTCCCGCAGATTGAATATTTCTTCCACAACATCCAGTTTTACCAATACAATGCCTTTATTGTCAGCTTTTCTTCCGACTAAAAGAACATCTCCTTTTTTGATGCCAAGATCTTCTCTTAACTCTATGGGAATTGCAATTTGGCCTCGTTCGCTTACTTTCACAGTTCCATAGAGTCTTTTTGCATTATCTTTTTTTGATTTCATAAGAAAAAAATAAATATATTTGATTATTTGTCAATAAATTAAATATTCTAATGTATCATGAAAATAAGAAAAGTAAGAAAAATAAGATTAATAATTTGACAAATTTTATATGATCTGCTTTTTTAAAGAAAATTAATATATGGAGGAGATGGTATGAGATTTATTTTTTTAATTGTGGGAATATGGAATACAATTGGTGCATTGAATTTCATTGTATTCCCAAAATTTATGGCGAGTCAATATGGATATCAGATGGGCAATATGTGGGAAAGCGCATTCATTGGCGGTATTGCGATAGTATTTGCGTTGATATATTTTTCATTCTTCAAGAAGGAACCGCCCAAGGACATGCTTTATCTGGTATACTTGTTTGCTTTTGGTAAATTCTGGGTTTTTATAAGCAATGTTTATTGCGTAATATATTACAAGATGCCCGTTTCTTTTGCCATTGTTCTTGGCGGAGGTGATTTGATAATGGGCATGCTCTTTGTGATCTATATAATAATGGCAAAAAAGAAATACGCATAGATATGAAATTATCTGTCATTCTTCATCAATCTTGAAGATCAGCCTTGAAAGCGTCTGAATTATTCTAAGAATTTACCAATACAGGCCTTTCATATCATGAAGGGCCTGCTGCGTAAACATGAAGGTGTTCTGTAGAATAGAAAGACCAGAATATGAATGAAGTAAGAATCTGCGAAAAAATTACGGAGAAAGTATTTATGCACTGCACATTGTTCAATTATTCTGAAGAAACTGAAACGTTTGTCGGTTATAATTTTGACTGGTTTGGGAAAAATGGAAAAATATGGTTCATGCCTTCCGAAAAAGACAGGTATGGTTATTGTTTAACAACCAGATTCGGCAGGTCATTCCCCTATGATGGTATGAATCAATGGGGGCTCTATATAGGACAAACCGCGGTTCCTGTTATAAAAAATAAACGTAAGGGTTTGAAAAAATGGTGTATCAGCACTTCTATTATCAACAGAATTTTAGGGAATTGCAGAAATGTGGATGAGGCGTGCGCGTTTCTTCGATCATATAATATTATTTTCGGAACATTTTTTGGCCTCGTCATGTTTCATTTCATGGCGGCAGATGCATCAGGCGAATCGGTAATTGTGGAATATATAGGAAATGAAATGAGGCAATTAAAAAAAAATGAGACATATCAAGTGATGACTAATTTTTACATCTCCGACCGGGATATTCAATGGCCCGATCCTGTCCAGGGGTGCGGCGGGTATGATAGATATGAAATAGTGGAGGATGATTTGAAAGGCAGGAAGACGGTAGGTGTGGATGACGTTTATTCAATACTGAAGAGAGTGCGCCTTGATGATTGGATGTATGATGGACATGTCTATAATACCTTGTTTTCGAATGTGTATAAACTAAAGACCAAAGAAATATTGCTGGCCTATGATAAAAACTATGAGAGAATTTTTTCATTCCGATTAGATGAAGAATTAAAAAAAGGTAGTCATTTCTATAAAATACAGGATTTAGAACCGAAAGGGATGAGTTAAGTCGAATAATTATTATAGGCCACTTGCCAGATTTCGCACAGTCCTTATTGTTGTTTACTCCGGATTATCAAGAAAAGAATTAACTTTATTTTCCCGCGCCCCCTGATAGGGGCGGGGGTAACTCGATTCGGATTGGGTTCAGGTCTATAATCTGTTTGACAAATTAAAATTTCATGGCTGATGATGATGGTTCAGGCGCATAATCCCATCCACCCGGAGGCGGCCATGAAAAAGCTTCGAAAAACCCACATAACGATCATACTTGCCGTTGCCGCGGTACTGGTCCTGACCGCTGTCATGGTGTATGCCCGGGCCGGCGGCGCCGGGGACTTTGACACCGGTGGTGGCGGCGGCGACGACGGTATCGGGTTCCTCATCCAGATCGTTCTCTGGATCATAATGGAGCTTCCCTTCCCGTGGAACCTCATCGTGAGCGGCGTCGTCATCGTTGTCTTTGTCGTCGGATCGAAGATGACTGCGAAAAAGGTGAAGGCCCAGACGATACTGAACCGACTCCCCACCGGCGACACGGTGAAGAAGGCGCCGGGCCGCGACGCCTTCATGCGGAACAACCCCGATTTCAACGAGGAGATCTTCATCGGCAACGTGAAGGACGCCTTCATGAAGATCCAGAAGGCCTGGGAGTCGCAGGATCTCTCGCCGGTGCGAAGGTTCATCTCCGACGGCGTGTACCGGCGCTTCAACACCCAGTTCGTCATGATGGGGCTCCTCAAACAGAAAAACGTTATCTCCCGCGTCGATATAAAGAACGTGTACATAGACCGGATTGACAGCGACGGCCTCTACGATATCATACAGGCAGCGATCCACGCCTCCATCACCGAGAGCTTCACGAGCGCTCTCGATCCGTCACTGAACACCGGAGGCACAGAGGAGTTCGTAGAGTACTGGTCCTTTTTGAAAAAGCGGGGGAAGCCGCGGAAGGATATCTACCAGAGCGATAGCTGTCCCAACTGCGGCGCGCCCCTGCCGAAAGACCTGGGCGAGGTGAGCAAGTGCGCCTCCTGCGGCACCCTGACCAACTCCGGCGAGTACGACTGGGTCCTCTCCGAGATAACCCAGGCGGACGATTACACGGGAGCGAACCCGAAGCTCGGCCTCGCCTCGGGACTCACCGAAAAGGTGCGGCTGCTCATCGACGAGAACGAGGACTTCGCGGTGCAGCTCATCGAGGACAAGGCGAGCAACGCCTATCTCCAGATGCTCACGGCCCAGGCCCTGGGCGATCCGGCCATCATGCGCCGCTTCGTGAGCGACGACGTCTTCAATAAACTGCCGATGCCGGAGCCCGGCGCCCGTATAGCCTTCAACCGCCTCTACCTGAACGACGTCTACCTCGTGGGCGTGGCGGTGGAAGAAGACAAAAACGTCCTGGCCGTGGCTGTCAAGGCCTCGTGCCAGCGCGTTAAGATAGACGGCGGAAAGGCGGTGAAGCTCGACCAGGCCGTGATCTCCCGTACCGAGGTTATCCTGATGAGCCGCGACCGTAAGGCCGGCGCCTCGAAGGGCTCCCTCTATGCCCACAGCTGCCCGAGCTGCGGCGCGCCGATGAAGAACTCCCTCTCGATCAACTGCGCCTACTGCGGCACCCCCTTCAACAGCACCGCCAACGAGTGGATCGTCACCGGCATCATGCCCATGGAGCAATACGAGGAGTACCGCCGCGAAAACGCGGACACCTTGTCCTACCAGGTGAAGGCCTCCCAGGTCGACAGGCTTTACGACGTGCGGGATTTCGCCTTCAATAACATGATGCTTGTCCTCGCGGCCGACGGCGACTTCGGGGACGAGGAGCGGCGGTTCGCGGAGGAGCTGGCGAAGAAGTGGGGATACGACAGGGAAAAGCTGGAGCCCTTCTTCCAGATGGCCCGGAGCGGCAGGCTCTCCCTGCGCATGCCCGATGATACGAAGAAGCGGCTGAAGATATACAGGATGATGGAAAAGGCGGCCGGGGCGGACCGGACCGTGTCACCGGAGGAGCGCCTCCTCCTGGAGAACGTCAGGACGGAATTCAAGATCGATACGGCGGCGTGAGGCCATGAAGGCGCGGTCACGTGACCGCGCCTTCATGTTTTATGTACACGTTATACCCTTACCTCCCCATCACCAGCTCCGCCGCCTTTTTCCCGGAGAGGAGCATTCCCCCGAATACCGGGCCCATGCGGGGGCCGCCGCAGGCCGCGTTGGCCGACATGCCGGCAACGAACACGTTGGGGCATATCTCCTTCGTGTTTTCGATGGTGAGGCGTTCCGCTTTATCAGCCCAGAGAGATCGCTCGCCGATGATCCCGCCGGTTTCGGTGCTGAAGGTCATACCCGCCTTCCGGGCGATCACCTTCAGCACCTCCATGTCGTGGCCGGTGGAATCGATGATGGTCCGAGCCGCCACCGTGAGGGGATCGACGTGGAGCCCCGCCATCTGTACGGCGGTCCAGTTGATGACCAGGCCGGTGACCGCGCCCTCCCTGATGACGACGTCCTCCACGCTGACGCAGTTGAATATCTTCGCCCCGGCCCCGCAGGCGCGGGAGCAGAGGGTTGACACGGCCTCCACCGCGTCGGCGGTGTGATATCCCGGCTCGTACTCTACGGTGTTGACCCCGAAGATATCGAGGATTTGCTTCCCCTCATCCTGCACAACGATCTCGTTGAACATCATGCCGCCTCCCCACATACCGCCGCCGATGCTGAGCTTCCTCTCGAAGACCGCCACCTTGCGGCCGGCCCGGGCGAGATAGTAGGCGGCAACCAGGCCTGCCGGCCCGGCCCCGACGATGGCCGTGTCCACATCGGTATAGTCGATGAATTTTTTCGAATACCGATCGATAATGGCCCTGGTGATGGTTCGTTCGTTCAATTCCATTGTTTGTTCTCCTTTTTCGTTTTTTAATCACAAAAAAAATGGAGTCATTCCCTTGAGAATGACTCCATGATCGTGCTGAATTACAATGATTCACTGTCATTCCCTACGCCGGCATTATCCGGGTCAGGTTCAAAGGGTATGTTCTCAGCCCCTGCGGGCACCCCTTGACAGAAGTATGTTGTTTTATTTATAAAGATAGGGGCACGGCGTGCCGTGCCCTTACCTCATATACGGCTTCAGCGCCTCCGGTATGTCGATGTCTCCCTTTTCGGTCTGGTAGTTCTCCATGACCGCGGCCAGTGTGCGGCCCGCGGCGAGGCCCGAGCCGTTCAGGGTGTGGACGAGCTCCGGCTTCTGGCCCTGTTCTCTCTTGAATCTGATTTTTGCGCGCCGCGCCTGGTAGTCGGTGAAACAGGAGCAGGAGGATATCTCCACGTAGCGGTCCAGGCCGGGCATCCACACCTCGATGTCGTAGGTCTTGGCCGAGGAGGCCGACGTGTCGGCGCTGCAGAGGAGCACCACGCGGTAGTGGAGGTTCAGCTTCTGGAGTACCTCCTCCGCGTCATGGGTGAGCTTCTCCAGCTCGTCGAAGGAGGTCGCCGGCTCCACGAACTTGACCAGCTCCACCTTCTGGAACTGGTGGACGCGGATGAGGCCCCGCGTGTCCCTGCCGGCGGCCCCCGCCTCGCGGCGGAAGCAGGCGGACTGCATGGTGATCTTGATGGGAAGGCGCGCGCCGTCCAGGATCTCGTCCCGGTAGAGGTTCGTGAGGGGCACCTCGGCCGTGGGGATGAGGGAGAGGCCGTCCCGCTCGATGCGGTAGTATTCGTCCTTGAACTTGGGGAATTGCCCGGTGCCGGTCATGCTCTCGTCGTTGACGATGAAGGGGCCGAAGACCTCGGTATAGCCGTGCTCCTTGGTGTGGAGGTCGAGCATCAGGTTGATGATGGCGCGCTCCATCCGCGCCGCCAGCCCCATGTACACGTAGAAGCGAGTGCCGGCGAGCTTCACGCCCCGCTCGAAGTCGAGGATGCCCATTTCGGTGCCCAGGTCGTAGTGGGGCTTCGGCGTGAAGGGGAATTTCGGCTTCTCGCCCCAGGTGCGCACCACGGGGTTGTCCTCCTCGCTCTTCCCCTCCGGCACGGAGGCGTCGAGGAAGTTCGGGACGGAGAGGTGCGCCTCGGTGAATTCCGCGTCGAGCTCGTCCAGCCGGTCGGTGCAGCGCTTGATCTCATCGGTGAAATCCTGGGACTGCTTCATAAGGTCGTCCGCGTTTTCCTTCTTCGCCTTTTTCTGGCCGATCTCCTTGGAAAGCTTGTTCTTTTTTTCCCGGGCCTCGTCCGATTTCTGTATCAGGGAGCGGCGTTCGTCGTTCATTGTCTTCAGGCGGTCGATGTCGACGGCGCCGGTCATGTTCCTTTTCTCAAGGAGCTTTCTGATGCTTTCGATGTCTTCTTTGATGAACTTGGGGTCTATCATGGGGCCACTCCGGTGTTTCGGCTGCGCGCAGCTTTTTTATACAAGAATTGCATTGGGAGGATTTTGTCAAGAGGGAAAATGAATTCCCGCATCCATCGGCTTAGCAGCAGTTGTTATTTGGGGGTCGTGGCTATCCCGGCGAGGCCGCTCACGGGCGTCCGTGCCCTTCGCGGCATTCCTGCCATCCTGGCAGTAATATGCGACCAGGATATTGGATGATGCCGCCGAATCAGCCGAGTCAATATGGTGCGCTGGACAGGATGTCCGAGTGCAGAGCCGCGACAGGAGGTCGCATTTGGCTCTGCTTATACGAGGCGGACGAACGGGATAGCCCGACCCCCCCAATTATACTATTACCATCATCTGTTGTAGTGCGAAAACCGCAAGACAGGGAATATCACACCCTGCGCAGGTCGACATCGCCGCCGCAGGACTTGTCGAACTTCATGGCGGTCAGCGCCGCCCTCCGGGCTATCGTTTCGGCGTTGAGCTTCCGGTCGTAGAGCGTGTCAAGGGCGCCCAGGCTGTAGCTCGAGCCTGACCCGATGGCGTAGTACTTTTCGAATTTCCTCACGCTCAGGTTGTTGCCCACGAGGAATATCCCCGCGCGGTTCGCGATCAGGAATTTCGCGTCCAGGTCGCCGAAGGGGGAGTCCTTGTCGCCGCTCTGGTCGTTGACGAAGGGATAGCGCTTGTGCAGCTCCTGCCAGAAATCCAGGAAGAACGAAAAGATGGAGGCAGCGTCGTCCAGCTTGACTTCATCCCTGCCGCGGAGGTAATCCACGAGAATGTTATCGTAGAGCCCCCATCCAGAGGACCCGATATAGGAAGATCCGGCCCTGAGGATCTTCTCCACGCGGAGGTTGTCCGCCGGGATAATCTCGTTGCCGAAAGAGAGCCTGGTGTCGGCGGCGATCACGGTTTCGTCGTTTTTGTGCACTGCCAGTACTATCGTCATGGGTTGGCCTCCCGGTCGATATAAGCCGGATCGGGACGATATTTCAATCTTTTTTTCGCCAGGGCCCGGGTCGCCGCCGCCGCGGTGTGAAAAGGGAGAGTACGAAAAGCGAACACGCAACGAATACGAATCAGTTATTTCATCCAATAACTTTAAAGAGCGCATTATTTATTATCCCCCATTGACCTGGATCAACAGCGGGAAGATTTCGGATGAATTTTTCAGCAGCCCCGGATCCGCCGGGGAAAAAATTTTGCCGGAATCCTTGACGGCGAGCAAATATTTCAGTATTATAAAAGATTGTAAATATAAGGAGAATTATAATGAAAAAGATATTATTGTCATTGTTAACCGCAATTGTAATGACGGCCGGGGCATCGGCTGAAGGAACGGTAAAGATAAATGAGGGTGGAATCATGAAGCTTTCCGGGACCATCATAGATAACCTCTGCGCAAAGGCCCATGAAAGCGGCATGGAGGCTTTTATCAAGACCCATACGAAGGAATGCGCCCTGATGCCGAAGTGCGCTGCCAGCGGATATTCGCTCTACCATTACGGGGCGGCCATCAGGTTTGACGGCGCCGGCAGCAAAAAAATAGAGCAATTTTTAAAGAAGAAAGAGAGCACCCTCAACGTGGTGGTTGAAGTGAAAAAGTCAGGCAATCTGTATTCGCTGGTATCCATAAAGAACAGGTGAGATAAAGACCATATCAGCGGAGAAAAACAAGGGCATGGAGGTGTTACATCTCCATGTTCCTCCGCCTGTCAAGGATGCCCTGGAGGTCTGAAAAGTCGATATCGTGCTTTTTTCTTATAGCGATGAGCTCCTCCAGGTCTGTCAGGTCAAGATCCCGGGCCCTGTTATCCTTGATGATCATCTCGAGGTCGGTGAGATAGTTTTCATACTTCCTCTTTTCGGCGATGATGATGTCAAGGAGCGTTTTGTCCGGTTCGTCGGCTTTCTTCATGTCTATCTCTCGTTCAAAATCGGTCCTGTCGTTCTCATGGGACCTTCGATAGTTGATGATCGAGTCGAGGTCCTTGTTGATTATTGGAAGTCGCATATGATGCCTCCTTTGCCTCTCCTGATTAATAAGATATTGCACAGGCGAGGGAAAATCAGACAAAAGATGAAATATTTGCAGATTAAAAATCGCATGTCCCCGCGGCGATGTTCAAAGCTGCCTGTTCCGAATTTTTTATCAGAACGAGGAATAATGCATTATTTTTGCCATTTTCGTTTTTATGTATGGATTTTTATCCTTCTGCGAGAAAATCCTTAAGCTTCGCTCCGGGGTTTAGCGCCGCTGAATATCATGCACTGGCATATCGGCGGCGGGTATTACATAGTAATCATATAACGGGAAGTTTAAAAAGTAATAGACAATTTTCATCCATTTTTAGCGTGGTTAAATTAGAAGATATTTCACAAATGCAAATATTATTGTTTTCTTTTTTTGAGATGAATTTTAGCAGTTAGCTGAAAAACAGCAAACTGCTAAGCGATACATGGATGTATCGCCATTTTTCGAGGCGTTAGCCAAGAAAAATGTGAGGTTTTACGAATTCACTTCGTAAAACCGACCCTGAAAAACTCCAGGGAAGGAGTTTTTCAGGAAACTGTTAGATGATCATAACGACCATATCGATGTAAAGGTTACCCTATGCCCTCCAGAGATTCCGTTAAAAAAAGATCCATGTTCGTGTCGGACGATTTGTTCACCGAAGTGATGGTGAGGAACAACAAGCGCCTGTTCTTTTCATTCCTGACCATCCTCGCCCTGGCCAATGTCGCCACCGTCGTCATAAAAATTCTAGGGAAGGGATCAGATTACCTCTCCTACGAGAGTATCGCCGTCGAGTTTGTCCTTGCCTTCGGGGTCCTCATAATCGGATATATCATATCCGGCAAACTGAAGGGCCACTGGGTATCGAGCTATGTTTCCATAACGGGCGTCATGCTCTGTCTCCTCGTTTTCCAGTACGTGATCTACGGCGCCCTGGAGGTGTTCGCGACATTTTACATATCCTTTGTCATCAGCGTGCTCTATTTCAACAGGAACGCCTCGATTTTCAACCTTGTCATCATCGTGGCCGCGCAGGTGCTCCTGTTCGTCCTGAGGCCCGAGCTGATCCCCGGCGGCCCCAAAAGCAACATCATGGTGCGCTTCCTGATATACATCTGGGTGGGTATCGGCGCCACGGTGGGGGCCAACGCCACGAAAAACCTGATGATTCTCGCGGTTGAGAAGCAGAAAGAGTCGAAAATGACCCTGGAGAATCTGCGGATAGTGGCGAAGACGATCCTCCAGACCATTGACGCGCTGAAGCGGCAAAGCCTCGATCAGGACGCCATATCCGGCCGGCTGAAAGACATATCCGAGAACCAGGCTTCCTCGCTGGAGGAGATTTCCGCTTCCCTGGAAGACCTGGCTTCACAGGCCGATTCCAATAACCGCACCGCGAAATCCCTCTACAGCGAAACCGAGGCATCGATCCAGTCGGTGAAAGACCTCAAAGGGATAAATGACGCCGTTCAGAACGGCACCGAGCGGATCTACGGCAATCTTGACAGTGTCATGGAGTATTCGTCCGATACCTCGCGGCACATCGGCCTTTCCATAGAAAAATTCAACATACTCCAGGAAAAGAGCGGCGAGATATCCGCCTTCATCGAGGTCATCAACGACATCGCGGACAAGGTAAACCTCCTTTCGCTCAACGCCTCGATCGAGGCCGCCAGGGCCGGCGAGCACGGCAGGGGATTCGCGGTGGTGGCCGAGGAGATATCCAAGCTGGCGGACGCGACGGCGAAGAACTCCAAGGAAATATCGAACATAATAAAGGAGAACATGGACCTCATCGGCCAGAGCAGCGAGCTTATCAACCGCTCGTCGGCGATGATGGGTAAGCTCGATTCCGCCATAGGCGCCATCAAGGACGAAATAACCGGCGTGGGCTCGAAGATCGTCGAGATAGACGGAGCGATTGCGGCAATAGAAAATCTCAATAAAAAGATATTTGATACGAGCAAATCCATTGAGAACTCTACGAACCGGCAGAAGATATCCACCGAGGAATCGAACAAGACCACCGCGGACGTTTCGGAATACGCGATGAACATCGTAGAGATATCCAGGCAGGTTTCGGATAACAGCAGGGCCACGGGTCGTGTCGTCAATGAACTGGAATCAATGGCCCGGGAAATGACCTCCTGACGGTGATGGTGTCCCGCCTCGCCGCCGGGCCAAACCGGGGCTCATTTTATGTCGCATGAATCATCATGATGGGTCCTTCTCTTTGCGACGGCGGACCGTTTTTTTATTGCTAATTATGCCGACCATTGCTACCATTATCTTTAGTATATTCCTTGCTGCCCGGGGCTGACGAACACGGGACCGCGGCAATCCGTGCCGCTCATATTGAAATGCGGCTCATTGTTCGGGATGCGAGAATCGCTATGCTTACATTGCCACGCCATGATAAAATTCCCTGAAAAATCGTTCGAGTCGACCTCGACCCCCGTCGCGGTCCTGGATCCGGCCGGTGAAACGGTCTGGATGAACAAATCCTTCAAATGTCTCTTCGGATACGGTCTTGCCGAGCTTAAAGCGGATGCGCGATGGCCCCTGTTCTCTACCGTCCATGATGAAAAATTCAGGTTCATGGTCAGCCGGGCCTTTCGCGGCGAGACGCCGGAGCCCCTGGACCTGCCGGCGGCCTGTTCGGACGGCGCTGTCAGGAATATCCGCTGGATCACCATGGCCATTTATGATAACAGGACTAAAGCGCCGGGCGCCATTGCCGTCTTTGGGACCGAGACCGGCGGTTCCGAAAAAACGGGTATCGATGTCTTTGAGGAGCGCTACCGGATCATCTTCGAAAATTCCGGCATCGGCATGGTCTTCATCGGGGAAGACACCACCATTGCCGTCGTCAACAGGGAATTCGAGCTATTGACCGGCTACCCGAAGGACCGGGTCGAAGGAAAGATGAGCTGGACCGAATTCGTCGCCGATCCGCATGATCTTGAGCGGATGAAGGATTATCACCGGCTCCGCAGGGTCGATCCGGACACGGCGCCTGGCATCTATGATACAAAGCTGAAGACCAGGGAGGGCGCAGTACGGGACGTAATAATTCGCATCAAGATGGTTCCGGAAACGAACTACAGCCTTGCCTCCATACTGGATATCACCCAAAGAAAAATCGCGGAGGAGGCACTGCGAGAAAGCGAGGAAAAATACCGGTCCCTGGTGAATAACATGCAGGATACGCTGTACCGGTGCGATACCGATGGGACTATCACTTTTGCGGGCCTCTCGGGCGCCCGCCTCCTTGGACACGATTCCCCGGAGGAGTTGATCGGGAAGAATATCGCGACGGATTATTATTATGACCCGGAAGACAGGCCGGCGTTATTGAAAATATTGCAAAAAGAGGGCCATGTCTCGAACTATGAAGTGAGGCTCAGGCGCGTGGACGGCACTCCCGTCTCGGTTATGACGAACAGCCATCTTCACTACGACAGTTATGGAAAGCTGCTGGGAGTGGAAGGGATATTCACCGATATATCCCGGCGCAAGGAAGCGGAGGAATTGTTCCGCCAGTCGGAAGAAAAATTCATGAATATCTTCATGACCGCTCCGGACTGCATCGCCATCACCAGGGTGTCGGATGGAATGATCCTTGATGTGAACCTGGGCTTCAAGGAGATCACCGGATGGGAACGCAGCAACGCCATCAACCGGACATCCCTTGACATCAGCTTCTGGGTCAATCCCGACGACAGGGAGCGGATGGTGGCCGACATGGGCGCCGGAAGGGAAATAATTCAACGCGAATTTCAATTCAGACGGAAAGACGGCATGGTTCGCGACGGGATCTATTCGGCGCGGCCCATCCGGATCTCCGGCGAAGCGTGCCTGATATTTATCCTCAATGACGTTACAGAACGGAAAGAGGCCGAGAAAAAATTCAAGCGGCTCGCAGATCTGCATCACACCATCCTTGACACCGCCAGCGTTTCCATTTCTTTTCTCAATGATCGCAAGTTGCAATGGGTGAATAACTATATGACCCAATTGTTCGGATATTCCGAAGAGGAATTGATCGGACAGCATTCGTCTATAATCTATCCGAGCGAAGCAGATTATATAAGAGTCGGCCTGGCGGCCTATGAGGGAATCCGCAACGGCGGCGTTTATAAAGAAGAAGTCCGGTTCAGGAAAAAAGACGGCACCCTGTTCTGGGCCATTCTTACGGGCAAGGGTGTAAACCCGGAACGACCGCAGGAAGGCTCCATCTGGATTTCCCAGGATATCACTGATCTGAAAAATGCCGAGGAAAAGTTGAAGCAGCTCGCCGACCTGCATCAGACGGTGCTCGATACTGTTTCCGTGGGCATCCTCTATGTCAAGGAGAGAAGGGTCCAGTGGACAAACAACAATTTTGCGAAGATGTTCGGATATACGAATGAGGAGATCATCGGCAAGGATACGTCGGTATTGTATTATAATATCGACGTGTACAATAAGATCGGCGACGAGGCCTACGGGCGTATTGCCACGAGTGAAAGCTATTCCATAGAAATGGAGGCGCTGAAGAAGGACGGCGCCAGGTTCTGGTGCAACTTGATAGGGAAGGCCATCAATCCCGCTGATATGTCCGAGGGATCGATATGGATGGCCCAGGACATTACGGAGCGCAAGATGGCAGAGGAGGCGCTCCGAAACTCGCTGCAAGAAAAAGAGCTGCTCCTCAAGGAGCTGTATCACCGCACAAAGAACAACATGCAGGTTATCTGCAGCCTGCTGAGTCTCCAGTCCGGGAACGTGCAGGACAGGGGCGTCCATGACTTCTATACCGGGATCGAGACAAAGATACAGACCATGGCGCTGGTTCACCAGATGCTGTACGAATCGCAGGACCTTTCCAATATAAACCTCCGTGACTTCGTCGACAGCCTTTCGAGACTCATCCTGAGAAGCTATAATCTCACCGCGGACAAGCTGGCTATCAGGCAGTTCGTGGACGACGTCCCCCTGTCAATAGATACGGCGATGCCCCTGGGCCTGGTGCTCAACGAGCTCATATCGAATTCCATAAAGCACGCCTTTCCCGGTAACCGCAGCGGCGAGATCGTGATCACCATGAGCAGCGCCGGCAATGAAATAAAGATCGAATACAGGGACAATGGCAGTGGCCTTCCCGAAGGATTCGACCCGGCCCAAAGCCCCACCCTGGGGATGGATATCATCCGGAACATCTCGGAAAGACAGCTGAACGGAGACATCAGGTTTTTCAGCGATAACGGATTCGGGTGCATAATCAGGATTAAAACGGACCTGTATCGAAGACGGATTTGATTTGATGGTCTCATAAATTCATCCGTTCGGCCCATCTATCCGGTAAAAAAATTTTCCTTTCCTCTGATTTCATTATATTATAAGTACATTTCTCGGGCTTTTCGTTTCTCTGTTCGCTATTGACCATTTATCAGGAGGGATGCCATGAAAAAGGGTTTTATGGGAAAAATCCTTATGGTTGACCTTACCAGAGGGTCGATCAAGGAGGAATTGATTCGGGAAGAAGTATACCGCTCCGTGACGTCCGGGATCGGCCTGGCCGCGTGGCTTCTCTACAGGCGGATACCGGCCGGCGCCGATCCCCTCGGGCCGGATAACATTCTCGCCTTCATGTCGGGGCTCCTCACGGGCTCCGGGGCCTGGTTTTCCGGACGATGGATGGTGGCCGCCAAGTCCCCTCTCACCGGCGGGTGGGGCGACGCCAACTGCGGCGGGACCTTTTCCCCGGCCATCAAGCGGTGCGGCTATGACGGCATTTTCTTCAAGGGGATTTCGCGCCGGCCGGTGTACCTGGCCGTAAGGGATGGAAAGGCAAAGCTCCATGACGCTTCCCACCTCTGGGGGCTGGATGCCGTAGAGTCCGAGGAGCGCCTCGCCGCCGAGCTGAAGGACCCCCATGCGCGCATCGCCGTCATCGGCCCGGCCGGTGAGAAAAAATCCCTCATCGCGGGCATATCCAACGACCGCGGGCGCTACGCGGGCCGCTCCGGCCTCGGCGCCGTCATGGGGGCCAAGCGGCTGAAGGCCGTCGTCCTGAGCGGCACCGGGAGGATAGAGGTCCATGACCCAGCCGCGGTCAAGGACCTTAATAAAAAGTTCATGAAGTGGTTCAACGCCGGCTCCGGCCTCAAGAAGGTCCTCTCCGCGAAGGCCCTCAACGTGATGGCGAAGTTCCTCAGGGTCTCGCCGGTCGGCATGGCCCAGAACGCGGACCTCGTCAAGCTCGCCATGGGCCGCTTCGGCACCATCGCCACCAACGTGCTCTCCTCCGAGAACGGCGATTCGCCGGTCAAGAACTGGCAGGGCGCGGGGTTCCGGGACTTCCCCATTGCCACCCACGCTGACCGGCTCAATCCCCAGCGCATCGTCGACCACGAGGTGAAAAAATACCATTGCTACAACTGCCCCCTCGGGTGCGGCGGCATCCTCAAGGTGGAGAAAGCCGGTCTGGCCGAGACCCACAAGCCGGAATACGAGACCTGCTGCGCCTTCGGGGCGCTGCAGCTGAACAACGACCTCGACGCCATCTTTAAAATAAACGATTACTGCAACAGGGCCGGCTTCGACACCATCGGCGCGGGCAACACCGTTGCCTTCGCCATGGAGTGCTACGAGCGGGGGATCATCACGAAAAAGGACACCGGCGGCCTTGATCTCGCCTGGGGCAACAGCGAGGCGGTCCTCGCCCTCCTTGAGATGATGGCGAAGCGAAAGGGCTTCGGAAATGTCCTCGCGGACGGGGCGAGAAAGGCGGCGGAGCGCATCGGCAGGGGGAGCGGGAAGTTCGCCATCCACGCGGGGGGCCAGGACCTCCCCATGCACGATTCGCGCTTCGACCCCGGGTTCGCCGTGGCGTACTCCCTCGAGCCGACGCCGGGACGTCACACCAACCACGGGTACCAGTGGCTGGAGATGTTTTCCCTGCACCGCATCTTCAGGAAGCTGCCGGGCACCTCGACGCTGTACAGGGTCGAGGGGAAATACCGCGTCACCAGGGACAGGAGCGCGCTCCTGGCCGCGGGGAGCAAGTACATGCAGCTCGTCAACGGCGCGGGAGTCTGCCTCTTCGGCGCGCAGATGGGCGGGCATATAAACCTTCCCGCTTATATAAATGCGGTGACCGGCTGGGGCCTCGATCCGGAAGAGTACCTGAAGATCGGCGAGCGCATACAGAACATCAGGCAGGCCTTTAACCTGAAGCAGGGCCTGCGGCCGCGGCGCGATTTCGCCCTGCCTGAGCGGTCCGCGGGGACGCCGCCCCTCGATGCCGGTCCGATGAAGGGGGTCACCCTGAACGTGAAGGAGCTGTGTGATTCCTTCCTGGACGAGATGGGATGGGACCGCGAGACCGGGGCCCCGACTGCGGGGAAGCTCAGGGATCTTGGCCTCGAGGACATTGCCCAGGAGCTGTTCAACCATGTTGTTCGTAAAAGGAAGAAAGCCGGCTGATATCTCCGTCGAGCTGAAGGTCGTGGGATTCATGGCCGGTGAGTACACCAGCATCATCGGCCATGTGCCGGTTCCCGACGAGTGCTCCCTCGGCGGCCTCCTGAAAAAGGCGCGCTCCTCCGGGACAATAACAGCGGCGCTGTACCGCCTTCTTGCGTCGGCCCCCGCGGGTGTTTCGGTCCTGGTCAACGGCGAGCCCCTTCCGCCTCGGCGCCGGGGCGGCGTCCGCCTCCATGGCGGCGACAGTGTATCGTTCTTCTCCGCATCCACGGGGGGATAGATTATCATGTCCCCTGACGGCACTCTGGCGGGGGTCATGGCGCTCCCCGCGGCACCGCAGAAGAGCGCGGTTGTTTCCTTCCGTCTCGCTGTCCTCGCCTGATAGGGGAGCGGTTTTCTTGATTTATTTTAAATATTGTTATGTATGACGTTCGTGGTCTGGCAAGTGAACACCGTTACTGTTTTTTTCTTGTAATATTCTATTACCCTGCTACTATAAAGAACCAATAGAAGCTGATTCTTTAAACGGAGGAACGTGTACCATACGACCTGAAGCAATAATTAAATACAGTCGCATCATGCGCGCAACAAATGGTGGGGAATATTCCAGTAACCCGGCGGGGGATTCGGACGTGTCCTGATGCGCGTGGCGGACCGGTTCGGTGCAGGACACGTTTTCCCGGAAATAAATATACGAGGGGTAACAGATCATGACCACGAAAAGATCCTTGCTGTTGGCACAAGTGAAAATCGACCTGATTGGCTATCCGATTCTGCTTTTATTGATGAGTTATTTCGCGTACTTTACCGGTGGATATAAAGCTTCAGAGATGATCTATCTTCCCATAAATATCGGCATCGCTGCTTTTATTGTTTATTGTATAGAGTGGATAAACAATTTCCGCAGGATATCACGGATAATTGATAATCTTAACAATGAAACATATGACCGGCTCCAGTTTAAAAAGGAGCTGTTTTCCTTTCCCATATATATCGGCTCCCAATATGCTATTCTGTGGTGTTTGGGCATAGCCATGGTTATGATTCTGATGAGTATCAACATGCAAATAACGCTGAGGGGCGCCGCGCCGTTTTTATTGTTGTTGCCGGTTATGGCAACCATAAATTGGGTTATCGGATATCTAATCACGGAAAGCAGTCTCGGAGAAATCCTTTCCCGTGATTCCATCCGTGATGCTGATCTGCCGGAAGGATCATATAAGAGTATCGATTTGAACAAGCGCATCGCATTGCTGGTTGTATCGGTTGTATTGATCCCGGTTGTCATATTCGGATATCTCCTCTATCTTCAGAATGCGAAGCTATTGGTGGTGGACAATATCGGGCTTCACGTGGGTTTCATCGTTGCCCTTTCGGCGATTACCATCGTCGTTTCATTGAACCTGCTGATGAAAAACATAAGAATAAGCAATTCAATGCTGGTGACGGCGCTGAAATCAATCAAGGAAGGAGACCTTACCATGGCGGGCGTGCCCATGATCACCTCGAGCGAGATCGGGATCATAAGCCAGCATACCAACGCCCTCATAATGAAATTGCGCGAGGTGATTTCCCTGGTGCAGCAGTCCACGGAAGTCGTCAGCGAGGGGAGTCAGAACATCCAGGAGGCTTCCGAGACGCTGTCCCAGAGCGCCAGCGAACAGGCCTCCGGCATCGAGGAGGTTTCATCCACCATCGAGGAAATACTGTCGACCGTGTCACAGAACGCGGAAAACTCGGTGCGGGCGGAGCGGATCGCCCAGGATTCGTACCGGCTCGCCGAAAAGGGAAACGGCGTCATGGAGGAAGCGGTGAACGCCATCGACAAGGTAAACAAGTCGTCCGAGAAGATAGGCGATATCATCGGCATCATCAACGATATCGCGTTCCAGACTAACCTTCTGGCGCTCAACGCGGCGGTTGAGGCGGCGCGGGCGGGCGAGCACGGCCGGAGCTTTTCGGTGGTGGCCGGGGAGGTGCGCAACCTGGCGCAGCGCTCCGGGGCGTCATCGAAAGAAATAGAGGGCCTTATCAAGACATCGGTCGAGCAGGTCTCCGAGGGCACCCGTCTCGCCCGGGAGAGCGGGGATTCCCTTAAGGAGATATTCGAGGCGATCACCCAGGTGCGCCAGATGATCTCGGAGATCAGCGCCGCCAGCCAGGAGCAGAAGCTCGGGCTCGGCCAGATATCTGAAACCGTATCCCAGACCGACACCATAACCCAGCAGAACGCATCCGCCGCCGAGGAATTGACGACCACAGCCGAGACCCTGAGGGCCAATGCCGTCGAGTTGAATCGGACGGTGAGCTATTTCAGGCTGTGATGACCCTCTTCGCGCCCGTGCCGTTGAAAAAAATGCAACCGGCCGGGACATTGACCTGTCGTTATCAATAATGCTTTGAACGGCATCAATTCATGTACGACAGGTTTATCAATGACGCGCACAATCAGTGAGCCGGTATCTTTCTATACCCACTTCGGGGGCTTTGTCATTTCAGCCGCAGGTTTCGCGGCGATCATCCTCATTTCAGTGGCCGATCCGTACAAAAAGGCGGCCCTCGTCGTGTACGCGGTCTCGGTGATGACGCTCTTCCTGGCGAGCTCGCTCTATCACGCCTTCAAGTCTGAGGAAAACGGCGATTCCCTCCTGAGGAAATTCGATCACACGGCAATATATCTCATGATCGCGGGGACCTACACTCCCTTCATCTATCAGTACCTGGCCGGGTGGTGGCGATGGGGGATCCTCCTGGTGCAGTGGAGCATCGTCCTTGTCGGTGCCCTGATCACCCTGGCGTGGATCAACAAGCCGCGGAAGCTGTCCGCCGCCCTGTACCTCGCCATGGGATGGATCGCCCTGGTTCCCATGTACAAGCTCTGGCAGGCCATGCCCGGCGGGGCCCTGGCCCTTATCTTTGCCGGAGGAGCCGCCTATACGGCCGGAGCGGTCATCTACGCCCTGAAGCGGCCCGATCCCCTCCCGGGAGTCTTCGGATTCCACGAGGTCTTTCACCTTTTCATCCTGGCAGGGGCCGGTTTCTTCTACTGGGCGGTGCTGCGGTATCTTTCCGCGTGAGGGCGAATGGATGGGTGACGGAACATCATCGGCGCCGGGCGCCGTCACTGGTCGAAGATGACAACTTTCCCTTTTCGTATCACCTGGGGCTGGATCAGCTTTCTTTCCACCAGATCGGAATAGACGCACGCCATGTTCTTGCCGTGCTCCTTGGCGTAGTAGAGGGCCTTGTCGGCGCAGCCCACGAAGACCGAGGGGCTCTCGTCGCCGGTGATCTCGACGATGCCGATGCTGACCGTGATCCGCCCCGTCTGGGGGAATGGGTGCTGCTCCACGCTTTTCCTGAACCTGTCGAAGATCGACTGCACCATGTACATGTTTTCGGCCTTCATGACGATGATGAATTCCTCGCCGCCGAAGCGGAACTTCATGTCGTTCGCCCTGAATACTTCCTGCATGACGCGGCTGATGAGTATTAGTATCTCGTCCCCGTAGAGGTGGCCGAAGGTGTCGTTGATCTTCTTGAAGTCGTCGATATCGATTATCCCGAGCCAGAACCTGTCGAAATCCCCGGTCCTTCTCTCGCTGTCGGAATGGCAGATTTGCATCTTCTGCTTTTTCTGCATCTCGATCAGCTTCATGATCCTGTCGTCGAAGGTTTTCCGATTCAGCAGGCCCGTGAGGGTGTCTATCTGGTTGTCCAGGAGGACCGAAACGTAATTCTGGTATATCCTGACGAGGCTGTCGAGGACATGGAGATCGGCCTGTACCGCTTCGCGAATATCCACCACGATGAAACCGATGAGGCTCTGCAGCACTTCAACCGGGGCGATGGCATAGGGACGATCGCCGGTGGAGCTGAAGACGGCCCTTTGCCCGGCCAGAGCGGGTTTGAGGGAATCGGGAGATATGTCGATGCCGCTGCTTATATCGGAGGCGCATGAAGAATTGAATCCGTCCGGACCGTACCCGGAAACGCCCTTGATCTTAACATCATCCGCCGAGGTTTTCATGAAATAGACGCTGCTGCACGAGATAACCTCGTAGATGGTCCTGAGCAGCGATATCTCGAGGATCTCCGTATCCCTGCTCTCGGTGATGTTGACGATGTAATTCAGGATGTCATTCTGATCGTTCATGGAGTTTTGCCGCTCCGTTTTTCAATCATACACTACACCGCGAGATTCAATAGAATGATTAATCGCATATTGGGAGCTTATTGTCAAGAATGAATAATTGATTTATTGCATAACGTATAATTATTCACGCATACCCCCGCCGCCTTCGGCGGCCGGGGGTATGCGTGCCGTTTATTATTAAGTTTACATCAAGTCTGTTATAATAGTTGCTTGACGGGGGAGGCTGATCCTAAAAGCTCAAAAATAACCAGGTGATCCGGAAGGACGGAAAGCCCTTCTCTTGTGAAGAACCGGGCGGTTACAATTGACGATGGAGACGGCGCGATGATAGATCCTGATGCGATATTGAAGCTTCCGAAGCTGCCCAACCCGGACACCCATACCTGCTTCGGGTGCAGCGGCAGGAACCCCTCCGGGTTGAAGATGGAATTCCATTCCGACGGCGCGGCGGTGTACTCCGTCCTTTCCATACCGCCGCACCTGTGCGGGTGGAACGACCTTGCCCACGGCGGTGTGGTTTCCACGGTCCTGGACGAGGTCATGAGCTGGTCGTCGATGCATCTCCTCAAAAGGTACATTCTCACCAAGTCGATCACCGTGGATTTCCTGAAGCCGGTATGGACCGGCAGGAGGATGGTGGCGGAGGGAAAGGTTCGTGAGCGGACCGGCGAGCGCGAAGCGGTCATTGAAGGCCTGCTCTATGACGATGCGGGGACCCTCTGCGCCCGCTCCACTGGAACCTTCGCCCTCTTCACCTCCGAAGGGATCAGGAAATTCGGCCTTTTCGATTCCGCGATGGTGGAGTCCTTTGAGGAGGTTTTCCTGGGTCCTGGCGGCCCTGACACCATGATCAACGAAAATTAGCATCATGTGTATTGATTTTTTTGCCATAATTAAGTAAATTGACTTCTGGTGATGTTTGTCACCCTATTCCAAGCCGAATAATATGGTAGAATGTTCGGTACCTGTGGGTTTATCATGAACTGTAGACTGGGATATACCGCCGCAACGTTACTCGCCTGTGCCATCACCCTGGGAGGCTGCTCAAAATCGACATGGTCCCTCGATCCGACGGGGATGGCCACACTGCTCGGTAAAAGCATTACATTGGCATCCGCAACATATTCGGTCGCCTACAACGGCAATGGATACACCGGTGGGAGCGCGCCCTCAGACGCGAATATCTACGGTGGCGGCGATACGGTGACGGTGCTTGCCAATACAGGGTCGCTCGTCAGGACCAATTATGATTTTAGAGGATGGAACACCCGGGCCGATGGCCTGGGTATTGATTATATTCCCGGATCGACGTTTATCCTGGGGTCGTCCGATTTGACGTTATATGCGATATGGACGCCCTTTTTTGCCGGCGGTGATGGTACCGCGGGAAATCCGTACCAGGTGTCAATGGCGTCGCAGCTGAACCATGTCAGGGACTACCCCGGCGCACACTATATTCAAACAGCCGATATTGATCTGAATGTCGCCCCGTACAACACCGGAAACGGCTGGGACCCGATAGGCGATACCACGCCGCAATTCGTCGGAACCTATGATGGGAACGGTTATGCGATTACAAGTCTCTATATAAACAGGCCGGCGGAAAATAATGTTGGACTGTTCGGTTATTCCAACGGGGCGGTATTGCGGAATATAGTCCTTGATGCCGCCATCGTCACCGGCTATGACAACGTGGGGTCTCTTGTCGGATACAACACCAGCGTGTCCCTGGCAACCCCTTCATCGGTCGGCAATCCCCTCATCGGTAATTGCTCCTCTTCCGGCGTTACCGTAACCGGGCATAATAATGTGGGAGGACTGGTCGGATACAATTGGGGTTCCAGCAATCCAGCCTACGCCTCCGTGATCGAGAATTGTTTTGCCACCGGCAGTGTCAACGCGTCGGGAACCGATATCGGCGGTCTCGTGGGCATTAACGTGTATTACGGTACCATTTCCAAGTGTTATACCCAGGTCAGCGTAACCGGCGTGACATTTACTGGGGGCATGACCGGGTATACCAGCTACGGGGGCGTGATTTATAACAGTTACGCGACCGGTTCGGTTATGGGAACTACGGGAGTCGGCGGATTGTCCGGGTTTACCGAGAACAATAGCGGCACGGTCACCAGATGCTATTCCGCATGCCTGGTGAGCGGTTCCGTCAATTTCGGTGGTCTCAACGGGCAGGGAGGCACTTCTCTTATATCTTCGTATTATGATACCGACCTATGCGGCCTGACCGATAGTGACAGGGGAACGCCGACGACCACCGGCAACATGGTTCTCCAGGCGACTTTCGCGGGCTGGGACTTCGGGTCAACCTGGCAGATAGACGGCGGCGTATCCTATCCCTATTTGCAATGGCAGGGAGGAATAAATATCCCTTATCCGTAAATGGAATTATAGTGGAATGCCTCACGGTCTGCCGTAATAATCAGCGCCATCTCCACGACGGTGGATGAATCATCGGTTAGAAAACAGGAATGTATGCAATCATTTCGCCGCGGATTTACGCTCCAGGTCGCCGGCGAAGTTGACCAGGCCGGTGGCCATCAGGTAGAACTCATGGTCGTGATTGATGAAATAGAAATTTCCGCCCAGCGAAATGAAGAGGGCCAGGCGTTTTCCCGGCACGGTGCCGGACAGGCCCAGGAACATGCCGGGCGCCCAGGGGCCGCGGCGCTTCCCATGGTCGTACCATTCCCGCCGCTCGATCTTTGTCCGGTACGCGCACAGGAGGCCGGCCTCGAGGCCGACGACGATGAACTGGAGCTGACCCCCCGCGCGGACGTTGACGCTGTTGTAAATAAACCTGTATCCCGCGTCGGCGGCGAAGTAGATGGAGACGATGTGGGCGAATCCGTAGCGGTAGCTCGCGTACAGGCCCGCGTCATTCTCTTTCCTGGTGCGCGCGTAATCTACGGACAGGCCGAGAGCGTTGATCTTCAGCGGATTGCCCATGCCCATCTGGTTGGATAATGCCGCGAAAGGAACCAGAGTCACGGTGCCCGTGGCGATAACGAGGATGAGTAAGAGCTTTTTTGTCACTTATTTCCTCCGGGTCAGGCCCGTATCCGGGCCGTTAGAGACCGTTAGCCCGTAAACCATGACACGTCAAGAGTTAAATTTGCCCGGGGCAGGTGAGGGAGGATCACATGAAACAGCTTTATAAACGGACACTCCCGACAACGGCATTGTTTGCCGGCCCCGCGGTGATGGAGGAGTGATGGCGGGATCATTCATATGGCCGAAGTTCGACGAACCCGTTGAAATTGTCCCCGGCGTTGCCTGGACCGCCGTGTTTGACAGCTATGACCAGAGGAACGAGTGCTGCTACTACCGGATCCTGGTTCGCAGAAAGGGCGGGCAGGTCCAGGATGTCATGGCGCAGGTTGACGTCGGATGGGCCGGGGACGACTGGACAAACAGCCGATTTCGTGAAGCCATCAAGGGCGCGCTGCACGCCATGGCTGTGTCGGGAAAATCGAACACCGGCTATGGCGGGTATGATGCCGGTCCGGTGAAAGGCGCGTAAAACGCGAAGCCCCGTCGCGACCGGCGCGGGGGGCTTCGGGGCCGGCTGTCGGTCTATTTTTTCATCAGGTCCTGGATGTTGCATTGAGAATAACAGCGGTTATGCTGTACGCCGCAATCACCCGCCATCCCAGTCTCCTTTTCCTTGCACGCGTCATAGGCCTTGTCGCATTCTTTCAGGCAGTCTTTCATCGTCTTTTTGCAGCCTGACCACGCGAACAGAGCGCAGATGACGGCGATAACGGCGAAAATTTTTTTCATGGGGAGTCCTCCTGTGGATTGATCGATGTAATACTGTATGAAAAGGCCGCGTTTTTTTCAAGAAAATAATGAGTCATGACCTTTTTGCCGTCGTGTAATGAAAGAAAGAATTATTCTTGAAATGTATCCGGGAAGTGTCATCATGGCGTGCAGGTGTACATACGGAGTTGCCGGCCGGAAGCCATTATGCGCAACTATATCCTCATATTCCTCGGCTGTGTCTCGCTCCTGGCGGGGCTTGTGGGTATTTTTGTCCCCGTGCTCCCGACAACCCCCTTTGTGCTTCTGGCAGCGGCTCTGTTCGTGCGCAGCTCCGACAGGCTTTACGGATGGCTCCTATCGAGCAGGCTCTTCGGAAAATATGTGCATACATTCAGGGAAAAAGGCGGCATGACCCTGAAGGGAAAAGCATCTGCCATCGCCATGATGTGGGCCATGATCGCCCTGTCGTCGGTGCTGGTGGGTTTTAAGGTGTTTATCGTCGCCCTGGGCGCGGCCGGCACCATAGTGATGGGCTTTGTAATAAAAACCGTGAGGCCCGGCAATGGACAGGATCCGGGGAACGGCGATCATACCTGACGGCACGATTGCGTTGATCGGTGATGGTCAAGACAGGGTATGACTCGGGCCGAAGATAATAATATACTATTGAACCGGAGTCAGATCAGGTATTAGTATTGCAATATGGATATGAAAAGAAGATTGAAGGAAGGAAAAAATGTGGTCAGGGGCGGAATCGAACCGTCGACACGTGGATTTTCAGTCCACTGCTCTACCGACTGAGCTACCTGACCACTGAAAAACGATACACACATATTATACATAGTGAAATTGTCAATAATAAAATTCGTAATATTTTTTTTCATGGCCGCGGCCGCGGCTTTTATCAATGCCGATGCCGCAGCGGAGCGCCTCTCCTGGCAGTACTATTACGAGCGGGGAGAGACGCAGGCGCGCCTCGGGATGAACAAGGAGGCGGTCCTGAGCCTCATCAACTGCCTGGACCGGAAGCCGGACTACTATCAGGCGGCGAACCTCCTCGGTGACGTGTACTGCAGGCTGAACCAGAAGCACCTCGCCATTCCCTGGTACGAGAAGTCCCTGGCCCTCAAAGACAGGCAGGTGGAGATACACAACGCCCTGGCCGAGGTCTACGAGTTCTTCAGCGAGAATGACAGGGCCTACAGCCATTATGCCAGGTCCGTCGAAATCAATCCTGACGATGAAAGGGCCCGCTGCAGGCTGGTGCGCTACTGCGTCCTTCGCGGGGACCGCGAAGGGGCGCAGCGGAATTTCGAGACCAGCGCCCGCGAAGGAAAGGCCAGGTCCGCGGATACCCTAGCAGCGGCGGCCCGGGCCGCGTCACAGGGCGACGCCAGGGAAGCCGCCGCCCTGTACGGAAAGGTGATAGACCAATCCCCCTGCGTCATCGAGGCGTACCTGGAGCTGTACGAAGTGCACAAGGGAAGGAAGGATTTCACCGCGGCAGCGGCGATCCTTGAGCGCCTGAAGAAGGTCAAGCCCGACTACGATAAGGTTTACGTGCTCCTGGGGTATGTGTACTTCACCCAGAAAATGCGGGGGCCGCGGAAGCTCCACATCGAGCTGGCCCTGGAGAACCTGAAAAAGGCGGTGGAATTGAATCCCGATAATTTCGACGCCTGCTATAGCATATCGGAGATCTATACTTACATCAAGAAGGACGTTGAGGCCCGGGCCTGGGAGGAGAAGGGGATGCGGACGGAGGAACGGGTCGACGGCGCAAAGGGCCCGTAGAGGATCGCCGGGGTCGCGCCGTCAGCCAAGGGTCGCGTAATACCTCGCGTCTTTTTTCACGATGCGGATGTTCCTGCCGAAGAGCCCCGATATGACCTCGTCGGTCAGCCCGGCCTCGACCGCGCCGGAGAACCAGCGCCGGCCGCCCTTTATCATGAAGATATTTTTAAAGAAGGGCGTTATCTCCTCGACGTAGTGGGTCACGTAGATGACCGATAGGGGCTTTCCCCCGCAGAGCCGTTCCAGCGATGAGAGAAAGTCTTCCCGCGCGGAAAGATCGAGGCCCATGCACGGCTCGTCCAGGATAAGGAGGTCCGGTCCGGCCATGACGGCCCTGAGCATGAGGGCTTTCTGTCTCTCGCCGTCGGACAGGGTGCCGAAGAACTGCGCGCTCTTCCCGCCGAGGCCGCCCGATTCGAGGAGCAGGCGGGCCTCTTCATAACGATTGTCGCCCGGCTCCTCATAGAGGCCCACGGTGGCGCAGGGGCCGCTGACGACGACATCGATGAGCCGTTCATGCCTGGGGAAGCGCTCCTTCAGGGGTGTGCTGAGATATCCGATCCTCCGGCGGACCTCGCGGATGTCGCAGCCCCCGTCAATGCCGAAGCGGCTCACCAATCCGCCGCTCGGGTAGATATAGCCGGTGATGATCTCAAGGAGCTTCGTTTTTCCGGAGCCGTTGGGGCCGAAGAGGACCCAGCGGTCGCCGCTCCCGATTTCCCAGGATATTCCGCTTAAAATGGTCGCCGGGCCTTCGGGATAATAGAGCGATATGTTGTCGAGGCCGATCATGACAGCCGGTCCGGTGATTGTTCCGTGTGGATACCCACGCTATTTTTCTCCGGCGCGGCGCAGCACGTCCAACCAGGCCCGTGATGAGAGTTCGAGGCCCCGGTGGGAGAGGTGGACCTGTTCCCATGTGTTGGCCGCATCTTTATAGAAAACATCACTATCGGGGCCGATAACAATCTTCCGCTTCGGGTCAGCCAGCTCCCTCAGGGCCGCCTGGATGTCCGGAATGGGGCCGCTGTCGCAATAGGTGGCGATGGCGAGGTATATGGGGGCGGTCACGCCATGATCGCGAATGCTTCGGAGCATCGCCGTGAAATTTTTCTTGTAGCGCTCGGTGTTTGCCCGGCCGCCGGTCCGCGGCTCCGAGCCGCCCTGGACCCAGAACAGGTGGGTGATGGCCAGGCCGCAGGCCCGGGACTGCTCGATGGCGTTGGTGATCCTCCGGTGCAGGTAGCCGCCCCTGGTCCACTCCTCGATGGTGGTGGTGCCGACGCCTATGGGGATGAAGATGACCCGGTCATAGAGGCCCCCGTCGATGAGGAGGTCCCCCAGGCGCGACCAGACGCTGCCGCCGTCGCCGGTGGCCCCCAGGAGGGGATCGACGGCCCGGTAGCAGCGGCCGTCAAAGAAATTGAACACAGCCCTCTTCGGCGCGTAGAGCGTTTCGCCGTGGTTCCCTGAATTGGACTGCCCGAACACCAGGGCCACCATGGTCCTTCCGCCGATCAGATCCCCGCAGGGAACCTCGGCCCTGCCCGCGGTATCGCGAAACCCTATGGTCAGGGGCAGGAGATGCTCTTTCAGGGACAGGATCTGCGGGAAGGGCGGCAGTGCGTACTTGTGCGATACAAGCCCGTAGAAATAGGAAAGTGTTATGGCAATGAGGAACAGCGCTGATATGAGGATTTTTTTCATCGTGTAAAGGTTATTCTATCCGTTTCGCCCGGCGCTTCATCATGGGAAGCACGATGTCGTTCGAATCGATCGATTCGAGGTCGGCCGGACGCTGCGGCTCCGCGTAGCAGATCAGGGTGTCCGACTCCTTCACGGTGAGGATGATCCTCTTCTTCAGCTTGTCGCCGACGCCGATCCGGTCGGTGAACTTGTAGATGACCAGCTTCTCGCCGTTCTCGACGCCGTCGAAGAGCCCCATGTTGGTGACGATGCCGGTTTCCTTCAGCTTGAGCACGCGGCCGCGGAAGGGTATCATGTCGTAGATCCGCTTTGCCGCCCGCAGGGCGGCCAGGGGCAGGCTCTCCTTGCCGGACTCGGTCACGGTGAACTGGCCGATGATGAAGCCCTTCTTGTAGTCCATGACCTGGCACTCGAGGGTGATGTGGCCGCCGCTTTCATAATATCCGCCGTAGACCACGTAATCCACCGGGTCGATCCCGCCGTCCTTTATGCCCGATTCGACGCTGTCCAGGGTCTGGGCCAGGTGGCCGCCGCCGCACATGAGGCCGCAGGTCACGGCGGTCCGCTTGCGTATGCTCACCGGCTTCATCCTGCCGAACTGCCCCAGCACGAAGGTGAGGTGGCTCGCGATCACTTCCCCGGCGTCGGGATGGGGACTGAGCTTTCCGACGGGATCGAAACCGAGGACCAGCACCGAGGGCATGTCCCGCGGAGGCTCTTCCGAGGAATAGCCCTCCTGGTGGTAGAGCATGTCCCGCCGCTTCATGATGGCGAGGGAGAGCTTTTCCTGCCAGGCCCGGTCCGGGTTGAACCTGAGGATCTCTTTCATCTCGTCGATGTAGAACTGGTTGTATCCCTGGGTGTTATAGAAGTCCATGAGGAGCTCCCTCGACTCCATGTTCATCGGGTTCAGGAGAAGCGACCGCCGCAGGTACATGACGGCCTGGTCCGGGAGGTTCTTCTTCTCGCGGTTTACGGCCAGGTCGTAATGCTCCCTGTTGAGCATGACCCGCGCCGGATGGCCTATCTTGTAGTCGCGGAACACGAGGAAGTCCTCGATCCTGCTGCGGAGGATCGAGTCGGAGGGGTCCTTTTTCAGAGCTTTCAGGAACTCGTCCAGGGCCTCGTCCCTGTTGCCGGCGCGGTCATGGGATACCGCCAGGCTGTAGAGGAGGGTGCTGCTGTCGAGGTCGGATATGGCGGTGTTGAAGTAATTGACCGCCTCGGGATATTTTCTCTCCATGAGGGAGATGTAGCCCAGGGTCCTGTTGGCCTGGTACGCCGCGGGCTGTATCGATATGGCGTTGGAAAGAGCCTCCTTGGCCTCGTCCAGGAGATCGTCGTCCTCGCTGTTGAGAAACTCCCTGAGCAATATCTCGCCGTAGAGGGTGTAGCCCCGTGAGGATTCGCTGTTGGTGTCTATGGCCTTTTCCGCGTACTTCTTCGATTCACGGTGGCGGTTCTCCGCGCTCTTGATGTCAGCCATGAGAAGGAGCGAGTCGTAATGATAGGGATCGATGCGGAGGATGGTCTCCAGGGTGCGCTTGGCCCAGATCCTCTTGCCCAGGCAGTGATACACGTAGGCGATGCCGAAGCGCGCGTCGAGGTTCTGTCCGGATATCTTCAGGGCCCTGTCAAAGAACTTGATGGCCTCGCTGTAGCGGCCCATGGCGGTGAGGGTCTTGCCCAGGCCGACGAGGGCGTCCACGGATTTTTTGTCGATGGCAAGGGCGTCGCTGAAGAGATCATAGGACTGGTCATAGGCCTCCACCTCCAGGTAGGCCTTGCCCTGGCCGATGAGGGCCTCCTTGTATTTCGGATTATCGTGGAGGGCGTTCTTGAAGCTGATGATGGCCTTCTTGTAGTTCTCTTTCTTGAGGTAGTCCCATCCGTCCTTGTTGTAACCGATGGCGTTTTTGGTTGCGCCGTGACCCGCGGTGAAGGACATGGCGACGCCCATGACCAGGGCCAGGAACGCTGCGGCGAATGTATGGGATGATGGCTGCTGTTTTTTTATCATAATAATTTTTTGTCATCCCCGCCTGTGGCGGAGGAGACGCGATAGAGCAGACTTATTGTAAATCTCCTTATATTTTTTCGGGATTAAGGGGCGGAGCCCCTTACGAGCCCCCCGCAGGGGTTTTCCTGCGAGTGCGAGACGCAGTATCGCAACAAGTCTATTTCCTACATAACAAAACAATTTCTCTGAAAAAGTCAAGTGAAATATGTCTCATTATAATAGGAAGATAGTTATCGCCCAGGTCCCGGGATAATGAAAATCGGAGAAAAAACTGTTGCAATAATAAAACCTTGCCGGTGAATATCTACATCACATTATTGCCGATGCAGCCGATGAAAAGAATCCTGTGAAGATCACATCCAACATATACCTTGTGGGGGGGCCGGGCAAATCCGCCCCCTCCGACGCGGCCATTTACCTGATCAGGTCCGGCGCGGAGGCGGCCCTGGTGGACGCCGGCACCGGCGGCGGGACCGACTTGGTAATCAGGAACATACAGGGGACCGGAACGGAGCCGCGGAACGTCAGGCACCTCTTTCTCACCCACTGCCATTATGATCATACGGGCGGCGCGGCCTCCATCAAGAGCGCCACAGGCTGTAAAATCGTCGCCCATGACCTGGACGCCGCGTTCCTGGAGGCGGGCGACTCCGAAGTCACGGCCGCTTCCTGGTACGGCACCTGGATGGATCCGCTGAAGATCGACATCAAGGTCGCGTCAAAGGAAAAGAAATTCACCGTGGGCGACCTGGAAGTCATCTTCTACCATGCGCCGGGCCATTCGCCCGGATCGGCCGTGCTCACCACAGTATCGGACGGAAGGCTGGTCCTCTTCGGCCAGGACGTGCATGGCCCCCTGAACGACGCCCTCCGCTCGGTCCGGGGAGATTATGAAAGATCCCTGGAGTTCATGCTCTCGCTGGAGGCCGACATCCTGTGCGAGGGCCACTTCGGCATTTACGTGGGCAAGGAAAAAGTCCGCGATTTCATAGAGTCCTTCCTGTAAAAGGCCCCCCGGAAGCGATGGCTGATAAAATAATACAGACACAGAAACGCGAGGAGAGAAGGCCCGGCCTCGCCTTCCTGCTTTCGCTTTTTTTCACCGGTCTCGGCCAGATGTACAACGGGGACCTTCCCAAAGGCGCTGTATTTCTGCTCATGAGGACGGTGCCGCTCCTGGCCCTTCCCGCCGCCATGGTGACGCGCGATGCAGGGTCAGCCATCATCCCCTTCATGGGCCTCATGGCCGCGGCCCTGGCGATAACTATCGCCTCGCCCGTTGAGGCACTGGTCAGGGCAAAGCGGGACAGGGAGCTGCCGGTGCGAGCCTATAATACGCCCTACGGCTATGGGGGATACACGGCAGCGACGGCGGTTATCACTTTCATCACGACCATTGTCCTGGCCGCGTTTTTTTCCATCGGCCAGGTGACCGGCAGAACAGCCGAGCCGCTCCTTGAAAGGGACGACATCGTGCTGATATACCGGTACGCGCCCCAGGGATTTCGCCGTGGAGACCTGGTGTTCACCGGGAGCGGCGAAGCGGTTCGCGTTGTCGCATTGGCCGGCGATCTGGTAAAATATGAGAACAATATTTTTTATGTCAGGGGCACTTCGCTGCCCCTGGGTTATCTTACCGATGATACCATCGGGCGTTTTACCGCAAGCAGGGGGGACGTCCTGTCAGAGATGAACGAGGGGCGGAAATACCCGGTGCGGTTCAAGCAGTCAGCAGAGGTCACCCTGAAAGGCATTGGCCCGATAGTGGCGAAAGGATGTATTATTGTTGCATCCGATTCAAGGCTGGTTAAGGATTTCGCGCGCTCCCTCAAGACCGATGACATTAAAGGGCGGGTTGATGGTATTCTGTTTTCTTCTTATTTAAGAAAGATCGGGATGGATGCCTTCGGGAATTTAAAGTAGAAGTGAACAATCGTTTACCGATAACTATCGGTGAAAAATGCCGATAACAATCGGCGGAACTCGATCAATTTTAGTTTTTTACTCTGACACCCTCTTCCAGAAGATTTAAAATCAGCCCACAATATCTCCCCATCACAAAAAATTTGTCTTTTTTACCCATAAAACGCTACTCCATCAATAGCTGGACGATTGTTATCGCCAGCTGACCTTAATGCCAAAAATTTTTCAGGAAACGGATCCGTGGTGCATCCGGGTAGATGGCCTCCGGTGTTTATTTATGCATCCTTATCGCAATCGATATGTATAATGATATAGTCAGAATATTCACTGACATTTTGCATAACACGATAATTAACAATAAGTGCCCCGGCAGCCTTCGGCGGCGGGGGCCCTTATCAATGATTATAAGCAGTTTTGCAGCAAGTCTGATGATAATACTCTCCGCAGCGATCCTTTGCTCCTGCGGCAATATCGATTATCTGAAAAAGGACAGGCTGCTGCAGACCATGGCCTTCCCCCTGTCGGGTGCGGGAACTGACGGTGACGACGCCCTGTCCGCTACAACGAACATGAGCGACAAGGACGATATCAAGGCGCCCAAGCTCAATGCCTACGAAGGAGCGGCCTATGTCCGGCCGCCGCAGATCAACAACTACGGCACCGTGAACCTTGCCTATGCCATTGAAGTGCCCCCGGGCCGTAAGGGAGTGCAGCCATCGGTGGGACTTTCCTATTCGTCATCCGGCGGCGACGGCCTGGTCGGTATCGGGTGGAGCCTCTCCACTGGCCTCGGGGTGATATCCCGCGCCACCAAGAACGGACAGCTCTATTACGACCACCGGGACACGTTCACCTTTAACGGCCAGCGCCTGGTCAAGACCGAGGGATCATCGGGATCGGAGGACGGTGTGTACCGCCTGGAGATCGAATCGGGTTTTTCAAAATTCATTCTCTCCAATGCGGAGAGCGGCGGGGTGTGGCGCGTTATCGATAAGGCCGGCACGGTTGCCACCTTAGGAGAGACGCGGTCGAGCAGGATCTACCGGCCCGATGACACGCGCAAGACCTACAGCTGGAATTTCTGCAAGAGCGTCGATCTTAACGGCAACTTCATGACAGCCTCATACGATGATTCTTCCTATGGGGACAACCATATCCTCTATCTTAAAGAAATACGCTACACCGGGAACGAGGGAGAGGGAATGCCGGCGCGTCAATTCGTGCGATTCACCTACCGTGACCGGGACGAGGCGTACGTCTCAAAGGCGGCGGGCTTCATCATGCGGATGGACCGGTTGCTGGACCGGATCACCGTGGGATGGGACGACCCGAACGGTTTCTCTGAAACGGAGCTCTGGAGCTACAAGCCGGTGTACGAGGTCTCGGCCGATTCGGGTCGGCCCCTGCTTAAAACCGTGGAGACCGAGCGGGAGACTACGAAACCGGAGTTTTTCTACCAGGAGGCGCTTCACAGCTTCAGCTGGGCAGTGGTGGATAACAATCGGGCCGGCGATCCGGAGGAAAACCCCGATATGGTGAAATACTTCGAGGGCGATTTCAACGGCGATGGCATATCGGACATGGTCTTCTTCAATCCCTCCACCGGTGATTGGCGCGCCATGGAAGGGAACAGGGGCGGCGGATATTTCGAGCGCTACTACGGAAAAAAATTCCAGGGATATGACGGGCCGGACAGGATACAGTGGTTCAAGGGCAATGTCACCGGGGACTACAACGGCGACGGCAGGAGCGACATCGCCTTTTACCTGCCGGAGACCCGCGAGTTCTGGGTGGCGGAGCATGACGGCAGGACCTTCGACTTTCACTGTTACGGGAAGCTTTCGATAGGTATCGATATCTTCACGTGCGAGTGGTTCACCGGGGACTTCGACGGTAACGGCCTCTCCGACACGGTCCTCTTTAACGAGCCCACCGGCCAGTGGGTTCTCATGGCGAACCGGGGCGGCGCCTTCGACTTCCTTTTGTTCTCGGAGCATTTCAAAAACCTGTTCAGATACGACTACGCGCCCGATATCAGCCTCAACAGCCCGTCGACCGCGGACAGGTCGGACATGGGAAGGGACCGGGACAAAATATCCTTTATCTCCGGCGACTACAACGGCGACGGCCGCACCGACATTTCCTTCTACGACGCCCGGTCCGGGAAATGGTGGGTGGCGGAGAATTTCCGTGTTGCCTCGACTCCGCTCGGCAACCGAGGCGCGACTTCGTTCGACGCAACCATCGACTTCAAATTGGAATGGAAGGTGTACAAGGAGTTCACCGAGAGGGAGAAAGAGCAATTCGCGCCGGGCGCGGACTCCCTCGGGACGAACGACCGCTTCAGCGGCGATTTCAACGGCGATGGTTTTTCAGACTTTCTCATCTTTCACCGCGACCGGGGCGAATGGGTCATCGGCGAGACCGGGGATGGGAACATCCGGTTCAGGGTCTATTCACGAACGCCGCAGTTCAGGGAGATCACCCGGTGGATCCAGGGCGATTTCAACGGCGACGGCAGGACCGATATCGGTTTCTTTTCAAAGACAGACAACAATTTCTGGGTCGGTGAGGCCACGGCCGACGGCTTCCGCTACCGTGTGTACAGCAACCTTGCCGGAGGACCGGACCCGGGCCGGGTGCTGGCGTCTGCGCCCCTGCCGCGGGACGAGGTGCGGGTCATTGACGCGAAGGCGATCATTGCCGGGAGCGCGGCCACAGCCGTGGCGGACTACCAGTATGACGGCAATTATTACGCCGGGAGCGGCGAGAAGGCCTTTGCCGGATATTTTACCTCGACATCCCCTGAACTTCTCATTTACAATAAGAAAGAAAAGCGCATCTACCTGAAGCAGGGGAGCGCGGACACGGCCATGAAGCTCGGTGTCGATCTGGAAAGCGATGGCGCCATCATCCTGAACGGTGAAAAGCCAGGCCGCTACCGGGACGACCGCGACGGCATCCTGTATTACAGGAAGAACTCATCATTTGGAAGCAACACCCATCGCTTCGGAATTGTTCATTACAACGGCTCCGCTTTCATCGATACAACGGCCGCCCTTTTCGACAGAGCAGCGGTGACCGATTTTGACATTGCCAAAAGCTTTTACCTGGCGGACCGCTTCAGGGCCTCTGACACGAACAGGCATATCCTGGTGCTGGACGATAAGGCTGATACGCCGCGCTTTGTACTGTTCACTGGGAACGGGACCTTCAATGCCCTCGCGGTGAGCGGCGTCAGCGCTTCGATTTTCGCAAATCTCCGGGAGCGGCGCAATTTCATCCGCTTCTTCAGCGGATCATTTACGGACACGAAAGCCCAGGTCCTTTTCGTGGACATGACCGGGGCGGCCCATGCCTGGTACCTGGGCACTATCACTGGCGGAAGCATCGTATTTACCGAGCTTTCCGGAAATCCACGATTCATTTCTGAAGGATTCATTGAACCGTGCTGTGTGAGAAGCGCGGCCGCCGGGGCCGAGCTCGTTTACGGCAAGGTGGAAAATGGAATAGTAACTTTTCTTAAGCTCAACGTGGGACCATCATCGATCAATCAAACAACGTATGTGCCCCTGGCCGAGGGGAATTCCTTCAAGGGAGAATTCGACCACCTGGGAAACCCGGTGGTTCGCGGCGAGGGCGGATTGAAGAGGGTTGTCCTTGGCGTGTCCTGTGTCCTGGAAGATCTTAATGCATCCATCACCTCCCTCAAACGACCGGATCTTTTGACGAAGGTTTATCCATTCCAGTGGATCCAGGGCGACTACAACGGCGACGGCAAGACCGATATCGGCATCTTCCATTTGAAAGAGAGGCACTGGTACTTCGCCCTGACGGGCGGCACCGTGCCGGACCTGGTTAGCGTGGTGAAGAACGGCATCGGCGGCATCTACCGCATGACCTACGAGAACTCCACGCGCTTTGACAATACCGATGAAGAAGGGATTCCCCGCCTTCCAATGAATTACAAGGTCTGCGTGAAGCTTGTGGTTGAGGACGGTCTGGGCCGCGACGTAGCCACGGAATACGAATACGCCGGCGGATACGCCTTCTCCGCCTTCATCGACGGCGAGAAAGAGACCGATTTCTTCGGCTTCAGCTCCTTCACCGTGATCGACGCCCACGGCCGCCGCACCGAGAGCGAGTACCACACCGCGCCCTATGACGACTACCGGAAGAACCGCGCCCTGGCGGGGGCCGTCAAGATCGTACACTCCTATGGGGCCGACCGCTTGGAGTACGGCCGAACGGAGCACGACTACAGGATTTATACAATTGAGCCCTCACCCCCGGCCCCTCTCCCGGGGGGAGAGGGGAGAATGCCTCGAAGTTATCTCATCGAGCCGACGGCGGCGCGGAAGTATGTGAAGGATGTCCTCGCCGAGACGCGCACGTCGGAAATGGACCTTGTTCCCGGCCGTTACGAGATGAGGGCCAGGACCGAAAACGTCACAGACCATTACAACGACGGCATCCACAGGGAAGTGACCGTGGCGAGCTACATCCGCTTCGAGAACAACGACGAGACCAACGAAATGCGCGTTGACTATGCGAAGGGCTTCGCCGATTCGTCCCACGAAACCACCACGTCGTACGAGTACGACGGCCGCGGCAACGTAACGCGCGAAACGGCGCGATACACAGGCTCCAGCCTGGCTGCGGTATCGGACCGGATCATGGAATATTCCTATGACGGATACGGGAACCGTGTGCGGACTGTCAACGCCAGTGGCTCTCCGGTCCGTATCACGGAAAAGTCCTATGATAGTCGGCTCCGCCAGTTCGTGACCGAGGAGCGCTCCTTGGGGGATATCACCCTGACGACGAAGCACGATATCAACTATCAATCCGCCTTCGGCGGCCTGAACGGCACAGTGGATCCCAACGGCAACGGAACCTATTTCGAGTACGACGGCCAGGGCCGCCTGGTGAAGGAGCGCATCGACGCCGATACCGGCACGGAGACGCTCCAGGCCTACGAATACGGCACGGTATTTCCCCTGTCGGCGAAGGTGACCCAGTTTGACAGCTTTTCGACCCTTCTGGGCGGGGGCACGATAGAAACACGTGTGTACAGCGACGGCATGGGCCGGGTGATCCACACGGTGCGGAGCGCGGCCGGCGGCCAGGGCTGTCATTTCGTAAAGACGGGACTGGTGGCCTACGACGCCACCGGCAGGGTTATACGAACGAGCCAGGCCGCCTGGGCTGCGGACGATGAGATCAATATTTTCAGAAGAAATCTCAATGAGAAGAACCCCACTGTGAAAGCCTACGATGCCGCCGGCCGTGTGAGCAAGATAACCCTTCCGGAAGGATACAGCGGGGAAGGGGAGACATCCATATCCTACGCCTACAACGACCCATGGGAAGTTGCCGAGACCCACAGCGTAGGCCGGAGCAAACGCACGGTGAAAAACGCCCGGGGCCTCGTGCTTTACGTGGAGGATTCCGGAAAGGGCGACGACGGCCGGAGCGTGGTTGCGAAGATCGGCTTTGCCTATGATATCGCCGGGAACCGGGTGAAGAAGATGGATCTGATGACCCCCCCGTCCCCCGGAGGGGGCGTGACAGGCATGAGCACCGACGTGCCGGAAAATCTCTTCAGGCCCGGGATAAAGGACACCTCCGGGGCAAACGTCGCCTGCTGGCGCTACAACGCCTTCGGCCAGGTGACGGAGTCAAGCGACCCGGACCTGGGATATTCACGCATCGAGTACAACAGTTTCGGCGACGCGGCGGCGCGGACCGACGCCCTGGGCCGCGTCACGACTTTTTCCTATGACCGGTTGGGACGAATGGTTGAGAAGAACCTTCCCGGCGACGAAGGTATTGTGAAATATGCCTACGATACCCTGCCGGGAAGTGAGAACGCCCTGGGAAGGATGGTGGCAATGGACGACCCGGCCCAGTTGAAGGAATTCAGCTATGACAGGATCGGAAGAGTTAAAAGCGAGTTTCGCCTCATTAAGGGCGCGGGTATTGAGAAGTTCCAAACTGATTTCACCTATGATCTCCTGTCCCGTAAAAAGAGCATTATCTATCCCGAAGACCCGAAAACAAAGAACCACATGACCGTGACCTATGGCTACTGCGCCATGGGAGTGAAGAGCATAGCTGTGGCAAACGGAGACGCGTCAAAGACAATCATATCCGATATTGCGTACAATGAGTTCGGCCAGATGACGGAGGTGCGACGGGGGAACGGCACGGTGACCAGTTATTCCTACGACATCAAGGGACGGATGGCATCACTTCTCACCACGGCAAACCACAATGGAAAGACATGGAAGGTGCAGGATGTGAAGTACCAGTTCAAGGTGGACAACAGCATCGCCGTGGTGCAGAACACGCCTGACGTGGCCGCTGACGGCGCCTGCCAGACCAATGTGCGCTATGAATACAGCTACGACGGCCTGAACAGGCTGGTGCGCGCGAAGGGAGATTATGACAAGGTCCTCATCGCGCCGACAGAGGGAGCGGCCCCACCGCCCGACCCCCTATCCCGGGGGGCGAGGGGGAGCGTGTCCAAGAAGTTTGAATTGGGTTATGGGTACACACAGAACGGGAATCTCATTGCAAAGACTATCTACAATACCGACACCGGCGCCGTGGATGACCGGTGGAATTATGCTTACTCAAACCATGCCGCAACAGCTATCACAGCATCCCGGAGCAGCGCCGGATATACCATGGGTTATGACGCGGCCGGGAACATGGTCTCCCAGGCCGACCATGGCAGGAACCTGGCCAAGGAGATGGCCTATGACAGCTATAATCGCATACGACGTATCACGGACCCCCGCAATGGCAATGTGAAGGGTGAATACTGGTATGACGACCAGGGCTTCAGGGTGCGTAAAAAATCGCGGATGGACCATGAAGGCATGGAAAAAGAAGTTGAAATATTGAATCCCTCCATGTACTTCAACGTAGAAATTACGCGGGACCTCCTTGGCAACGCGCAGGAAAATACCGGTTACGGTGTGAATAACATCTACCTGAACGGCGTGCGTGTGGCCGCGGTGCTGCCCAACGGCAATGCCCAGTATTACTTGACGGACCAGGTTGACTCGGTAAAGGTAGTGACCAATGATGCGGGGATAGTGGTCACAAGCCACGAGTATCTCCCCTTCGGCGAGGACTGGATCACCGAGGGAGACACGAAGAACGCTCCGAAGTTCAATTCCCAGGAGCTGGATAAAGAGAGCGGGTATTATTTCTATAACGCACGGCATTATGATCCGGAGATTGCGAGGTTTGTGACAGCGGATACGGTGATTGATGGGGAGATAAAAGATAAGAATGGAAAAATAATAACAAGTGATACACAAGGATGGAATAGATTTGCTTACTGTAGAAATAATCCTATAAGGTATAGTGATCCAACGGGACATGAAGCACAACCAAGTGGTCTTGATTTAAGTAAAGGATTCAGTGCGTTAAAGGAAAAAGTTGGTAACACCATCAATAACATTACATCTACTGTAAATAAGACATATGAGAGTGCAAAACAGGTAGTAACGGATAAAATACAACAGGCCAAAAATTCAATAACTGAAAGACTGGGAGGAAAAAGTACTTCATCACCAGTAAGGGAGCAAGGGCAAGGATTATTATTGCAAACAGATCGAGCATTAAACCAGAGTGACACGGCAATGCAGAGTCATGGTTGTTATTTTAGAGCATGTCAGGCAGTTGCAGAACGCTATGCAGGAAAAAGACTGTCAGCTGATGATATTAAAAGTTCAAGGGAAGCCTTAACGAAAAGTGGAGCAATAGGACAAGGCGATTACGCTCTAAATGTTAATAATCCCGATCAAGTAATTAATGATGCCTTTGAAAGGTTAGGTGTTAAAAAAACGGCAACTGTCGGATACGGAGGAAAACCTGATCAAAAGAGAGATTTTACTATAGTTGCCGGACATACTGAATTCCCAAGTGGAGCTGCTGGTGATCATAAAAGATTAGGGGATGCTAATGGAAACGAAATATGGGACCCAGCTCCAGGTGGTAAAAAATCTTCAAGTAGAACTATAGACGTTTTTCTTCATGATAAAAAGTAGAGGAGAATGTAATGAAAAAAAAGTTTTTTATATTACCAATTTTATTCATAGTGCTTCAACTTAATGGAAATGCAAATAATAAATTCGGTTTAACAAATGATATATATCTCAGTTTGACAGGTGTTTGGGATATATCTAAGGGATATGGGGAAAAAAATACATTTTCTTGGGGCAAGGCTGAGTTTGTTGCTAACCGATCGATTGTTATTGATTTAGGTGAAGATGAGCCTTATCTTCTTGCAGGAATGATGGGGACTTGTAAAATTATTAATGTATTAAAAAAGAATAATAAGTATTCAATAGTCATCTTATTTCGAAATAATAAAAAATATACTCTTGATATAACAGTAAATAATGATAAAACAATTTATTTTCACGAGATGGAATGGTTTAAAGATGTTAAGTTGTTGTCATTTTATGGAGAAAAGAATAAATATTTCCGTTTAGATGGTCCTAATGCTCAATATTTTAAATCGAAAATAAATAATCTCAGATTGAGAAATGAATCTTCTATAAAAGGATTAATAATTCGAAATCTTGATAAAAAAGATAAGATGATAATCTTAAAGAAAGGTAAAAAAGAGTCTATAGATGGGGTCAGCGGTAATTGGGTAAAAGTATTGACTGATAAAAATGAGATTGGCTGGTGTTTTGATTCATTCCTTGAAAAATATTGATATTATAATCAAATATTAAAACACATCCTCCGGTACTAATTGCGAATGAACGTACATGTCCGCAGTGATGGCAGTCGAGCTATGACGATAACGTATAGTATCTTTCGCACATTTTTCATGCAATAAAAAAGTCCTCTAACTGACGAAAATTAAATTACCACATTTAAAACAGTCAGGAGGAGGACTTTTATGAAAGCTGATAAGATTATCGA